>DASSLB010000329.1:0-3047 GCA_035689945.1 Gaiellaceae bacterium
ATTCCGGACGGGAGCGGGGTCATCCACGGCTGTTACCAGAAGAACCAAGGCACCTTGCGCGTCATCGACACGGGTCAGGCGCAGACGTGCTCGAGCTCCGAGGCTCCACTCAACTGGAGCCAGACCGGCCCGCAGGGGCCACAAGGGCTCCAGGGACCTCAAGGGATCCAGGGGCCACAGGGACCATCCGGCTCCAGCCACGCCTACTCGACCTCCAACCTCGCGGCCCAGACCTTCCTCTCCCCGAGCGCGAACACGATCACCAAACTCACGCTCCCCGCAGGCGACTATGTCGTTTCGGCGACCGGAACCGTTGTCAAGACTGGAATCTTCAACACGACGGGGTCCGACAACGACGTGAAGTGTTCCTTGAACGATCCAGAGGACAACGCTCTCACAGCGTCCCAGGCTGAAGCGAACGGGCTGGACTACGAGGACGCGGTGCCTTACGTGCTCGTCGACACGATGTCGCTCCCGAGCGGCGGGACCATCACTGTCGACTGCACGACCTTGACCGGGACGGTCTCTTCCGAGGTCGACTTCAACACACTCGTCGCAACGGCGGTCGACGCGGTCAACTGAGCCCACAACCACGCCAATACCAGGAAGGAGCTCAACGTATGGACGTTCAACCTCTAGGTCGCAGGGTCACGCGGCGGCTTCCAGCCCTGTGGTTCGCCGCTCTTCTTGCTCTCGCCTGTAGCGGCGCGGCGCTGGCCGCGCACGCCTCATCGAGGTCGCACGCTGCGATTCAGGTGAATCTCGGTGGCAAGTGGAAAGGGACGTACGGCGGCGCCGTTTCGGGCCACTTCACCATTCACTGGAAGCAGACGGGCACGACGCTGCACGGGACGATCAAGCTCTCGACTCCCAGTGGCAAATACGCCATCGACGGCGGCGTACGTGGCAAGAAGATCAAGTTCGGTGCTCTCACCGTCGGCGCCACGTACAAGGGCGTGCTGCACGGGCCGAAGAGGATGTCGGGAACCTGGACGAGCGCAAGTGGCGGCGGCAGCTGGAACGCCCACAAGGTCTCCTGACATGGCCTACAGATCGGAGTCCCGCACCCAAGCGGGGCTCCGATCGAAGCGGAGGGGAGGGATTTGAACCCTCAATCCGCCCAACGGATAACGGTTTTCGAGACCCGGCTGCCGGCGGCAAGAGCACGTGAAAACCACCTACTCGGCTCGAATGTGCCTCCGTGCGCCGGTTTGCGCGCCGGTGTTCGCGAACGGTCTGGAGGGGTGAGCATCGAGAAACGCGTGTCAATGGTTTGGGTCGTATCGCAGCCGCTCGCGATCGTTCGCCGTCAGGCAGCCGGGACAAATCTGCTGGTTGCCGAGGGTGACCCATGCCGTTCGATCATCTGGATCTTGGGATGTCCGGACGCACCGTGCACAGAGGAGCGGAGGCGACGAGCCGTCGGGCGCCGTGCGGTCGTCGGTCACGGGAGTCGACTCAGTTGCCGATCGATCCAGCTGTTCGCTTCTTCCGGCTCGATCTCGCGCACGAACGCAATCTCGGTCGAGAGAAGCGAGCGGGCCTTCGCGGCTAGTTCCCGTTCCCACAGCGACTTCGGCGGGCTGCCCTTCGACGACGGGGAGGCCTGGCGTCGCGCGCTGTTGCGGATGATGTCCGCGAGCCCGATCGGATCGCCGTCGTTGAAGGTCGAGAGGGACTCTTTCTTACGCTTCAGCCAGGTGTCGCCACTGAGTGGTTGATCGGTCCTGAGCGCCTTTCGCACGCGAGAGAGGTCCGACTCATTGGCCAGGGGCCGAAGGAGCTCGCGTGCACGCTGTAGCGGGAGTTCGACCCGCAGCCCGCCCGCGAGCGCGAGCACGATCACCTCTTGCCGCGTGCCGAGGACGACTCGGCTTTCTCGGGCAGTCACCAGCCCGGCCCCGTACGAGCGGTAGACGACAACGTCTCCGACGGCGAGTCTCACGCCGGGGTCAAGTGATGCGCATTCGTGGTGCTGCTTGTCGCCGTGCAAGGGCCAGTGTTGTCATCGAGACTGCGGCGCCACAGAGTGCGGCGAGGCTGGCACTGCTCGTGATGAGCAGGCCGGAGGCGACCGAGAAGTTGATCGCGATGTCCTTGGTCACGCCGAGCGTGAGCAGGATGGCGGCGGTGGCACCGACGGTCACGACGAGGCCGCCCGCCGTGATCGGGACAACGCCGGCGGCAGCGCTGAGGCAAAGCACGCAGAGGGCAGTGGTGGGAGAAAACCGAAAGCCCAGTGCGCTCAGAAGCACGGCACTGCCGAGCGCGCGCGCGGTCCAGCAGGCGAGCAGGTAGAGGGCGGCGATGCTTGCGCTCTTGCGCCCGGAGGTGGCCTTGTGTGCTGAGACGTGCGCGGCGACGGTGCCCAATCTTCGGCTGCGGCGGAGGACCGGCAGGCGGACAAGGTGCGCGCTCGAGAGGAGGAGAATGCAGCAGCCGATGCCGAAGAAGACAACTAGGAGGAGCGGGCCGCGAAGGTCGGACGAACTGGTGGCCGTCGCGGAGATCGAGAGCGGCAGCATCGCCACCGCGTCGATCATGCCGAGCGAGATGATCGAAAGAGCGATCGCCTCGAGGCTGATCCTGATGCCGCCCAGCCGGCGAAGCGTTCCGATCTTGATCAGATAGTCGAGCCGGAAGGGGAGCACGACGCCGCTGGCGGCCGCCGCCCCGACCGACGCCAGGCAATTCGCCTGGCCCGGACATTCTTGGCGCGGGAACAGGCGGCGCCAGCCGCGGGCACGCACCACGAAGCTCACGAAGTAGCAGCAGCCGGCCGCGGCGACCAACAGAGGGCGCGCATGCGCGAGCGGCCAACTAGACCCCGTCAGCTGCCTGGCAAGCAACACACAGGCAAGAGTCGTGACCGTGGCGAACACCACGCCGCCCACAAGCCGCCGGCGCCTGCCCAGCAGTGCCGCGCAGAAGCGTAAGCGCCGACGGATCGTCACATCAGTGCCGCTTGCGGGTCCCGCTGACGAACGCGGACGACCCGTTTCCAGTCCTTGATTCCACACATCGGGCAGCGTGGGAACGGCGCCGCT
>DASSLB010000330.1:0-4312 GCA_035689945.1 Gaiellaceae bacterium
TACCTGCGGCTGGCGACGCTCCGCGATCACTCCGACCGCTCGCGCGAGTTGCTTGCCCGCTGCCAGGACGCCGTTCGTCACTTCGGAGACCGCGTGCCCGAGATGAGCGCGATCGTCCACTGGGACTTCACGCCCGACAACGTTCTCGTCCGTGACGGCCAGGTCACCGGCGTGATCGACTGGGAGGGCGTGCGGGCGGGTGATCCGCAGTTCGATCTCGTCACGCTCGCGTTCTACGCCCCCGGGACTGCGCAGCTCGAAGATGCGCTCGGCGCGCTTGACCCGGGTCTCCGCTCCGTCTACCAGGCGCACCTCTGCGTCCGGCAGGTGGAGTGGTCGCTTCGCCTGCACGACGCTACGACGGGGGAGCGGATGCTCGTCTACGCGCTCGAGGTCGCTTCGGACTTTCCCAACGCCTGAGTTTCCGCTCGCTCGACGAAGTCCGCCAGCAGCTCGTTGAACGGTTCGCCGCAGCGCTGAACGGAGTGCCCCGCGCCGGGGAGGACGGCACGCTCGGCGCCGAGCCGCTCTTCGAGCACGTCGCAGACCGCGTCGAAGACCGGGCTGTGCGCGCCGGAGACGACGAGTTTCGGGAACGGCGCCCGAGCGAGTTCGTCGAACGGGATCACGGCCTCGGCGGGCGAGCGCTCGACTCTTAGCGTTCGCGCTCCCTGCAGGAGCTCGGGCGTGAAGTGCCCCGGGGGCGTCGACGTGCCGACGAGGTCGAAGAAGCCGCGCAGAAACTCGCCCGGATCGTGCGGCCCGTCGCTCCAGTGCCGGTCGATCCGCTCGATGAAGTCGTCCACCCCGGGCCGGCCGCGCGCGATCCCGAACGCGGGCGGCTCGATCACCGTCAGCGAGCGGACGAGCATCGGATCCCTCGCGGCGGCGAGCAGCGCGATCACGCCGCCGTACGAGTGCCCCACGAGGTGAGTCCGAGGCTCCAGGAACTGTTCCAGCCAGACGGCTTCATCCTCGAAGTCGACCCGTTGAACGTCCGGCCCAGGAGGGAAGCCACGCCGGTTCGGCGCCACGATCTCGAACCGCTCCGCGAGCGCTTTCTGGGCGCTCCACGTCAGCTCCGCGTTGACGACGGAGCCATGCACTAGCAGCAGGCGAGGATGAGTCTCCATGCGGGTTTCGGGTGTCACAAAGTACCCCCTCGTGACCGGTCGGACGCTGGTATTCTCGCCTCGGATGCAGGGGACAACACGCTCGTCGTTTCAGCCCGTGGAGGCGGGCGCCGTCCTGGCCGGCACCATGGGTGCCTGCGGCGGCCTGGGCGCACTTGTCGGCTGGGCCGCCGGCAATACGGGCTACGGCGCCCTCGCCGGCGTCGTCGTGGGGCTCCCCGCCGGCGTTTACGCCGTCTACCGCAGGTTCAAGGGCTACTTCACGTGATGAACGGGATCCTGTCCACGCCGCGGCCGGTTCCGGGCCGCAGAGCGCCCATGCTCGCGGGAGCGGGAGTCGTCGTGCTCGCGCTGCCCGTCTTCCTCGTCGCCGGCTTCCCGCTCGGTGGCTGGGCGATCGCCGCCGTCCTGTGGACGGCCGGTGAGCTGCTCGGGCTCTGGCTCGCGCGGCTGCCGATCGGCGCCGACCACCTTGGCTTCTCGGGACTCGTCGCGCTCGCGCACTCCTTCCGCGGGATCGCCGTGATGGTCGTGCTCCTCATCGTCACGGTCGCCGACAGGGACGTCGGCATCGCCGCGGTCGCGGTCTACGCGCTCGCCTACTCGCTCTCGCTCGGCGTTTCGCTCGTCGAGTACTTCGGTGGAGAGAGGCTCGGATGAACGGGTTGCTCCTCCTCGGGGAAGGCACGTTCGACCCCGCCAAGGAGTTCGAGCTCAAGCAATGGATCGGGATCCACCTCGGCCCGATCGACATGTCGATCAACAAGGCCGTCGTCTACCTCGCGATCTCGGCGCTGCTCACGATCGCGCTCGGGATGTTCACGATGCGCAGCCGGCTCGCGCTCCTGCCCGGCAAGCGGCAAACGGTCGGCGAGGCGATCTACGAGCTCGCCCAGACGCAGATCGCCGAGCAGGGACTTCCCTCGAAGGCAATCGGCCGCTGGTTCCCGTACGTCGCGACGCTTTTCCTCTTCATCTTCACCATGAACCTCGTCGGCTTCATCCCACTGCCGCTCACCGGCGACAAGTGGCACGGCGTGCCGACGTGGGGGATCTACGCCGTCACCTCGCAGCTGTCAGTGACCCTCGTGCTTGCACTGCTCAGCGTCCTCTTCACCCACATCGAGGGTGTGCGGTACAACGGCCTCGGCTACTTCAAGAGCTTCGTGCCGGCCGGCGTTCCGGGCGCGATGGTGCCGGTCATGGCCGTGCTCGAGACGATCTCGCACGTCTTCCGAGTGATCAGCCTCAGCGTCCGGCTCTACGCGAACATGCTCGCCGGCCACATGCTGATCCTGGTCTCGATCGGATTGCTGTTCATCCTCAGCGGCATCACGTTCTGGATCGTCGCCTTCGTCTCGCTCCCGATCGGAATCGCCTTCTACCTCTTCGAAATCGTGATCGTCGTCACCATCCAGGCGTTCATCTTCGCCGCGCTCACCGCCATCTACATCGGCTCGGCGATCGAGCCGGCCCACTAAGGAGGAAACCCGGTGCTCCACCAGCTACTCGCTGCAACATCACCCATGATCAAGGCCGCACAGGCGCTCGGCTTCGGGGTCGGCATGGGCCTCGGCTCGCTCGGCGCCGGCATCGGCATCGGCACCGTGTTCGCGTCGATGATCCAGTCGGTCGCCCGCCAGCCCGAGCTGCGCGGCGAGCTGCAGGGGATCATGTGGCTCGGCTTCGCGCTCACCGAGGCCGTCGTGTTCTACGGCCTCGTCGGCGGCTTCCTCGGCTTCGTGCTCGTCAAGTAGATGCTCGTCGCCGTCTCCAGCCCGCTGACCCGGCTCATTCCGGGGCTGATGATCTGGACGATCATCTTCTTCGTGGTCGTCTTCGTGGTCCTGCGCAAGTACGCGTTCGGCGCGATCCAGAAGGCGATCGACGACCGGCGGGAGGCAATCCGGCGGTCGATCGAGGCTGCCGACGAGGCACGCGACGAGGCGCAGCGTCTGCTCGAGGAGCACCGCAAGCTGATCGCCGAGGCGCGCGGCCAGGCCGAGGGGATTCTGTCCGAGGCGCGCAAGACGCGCGAGTCGATGGAGCACCGGATGCGCGAGGAGACTGAGGCCGAGCGCCAGCGCCGGCTCGAGGAGACGCGCAAGGAGATTGCGGCCGAGACTGCCCGCGCACTCCAGCAAATCCGCGCCGAAGTCGCCGACCTCACGCTCGAGGCAGCCTCCCGCGTCGTCGGTCGCACGCTCGACGCCGAGCGCGACCGTGAGCTGATCTCGGAGGCGATCGCCGGCCTCGACTTCTCGCGCCTGGAGGAGTCGGCATAGCTGTTGCGCACCGCATCTACGCCGAAGCCCTCTTCGGCGCGGCGAAGGACGCCGGCAAGCTCGCCAAGGTGCACGAGGCGCTGACCGACTTCGCCGCCGCGGTGGCGCAGTCGCCGGAGCTACGCGCCGTCCTTCGCAACCCTCAGCTCGAGTCGAGCGCGAAGGCGGCGATCCTGGCCGACCTCGCCTGTGGGGAGGAGCCGCTTTTCACCCACTTCCTCCAGGTGACGGCGGAGAAGGGGCGCGCGGCCGAGCTTGAGGAGATCGCGAAGGAGTTCGAGCGGCTGATGGCGCGCGAGGAGCGGCGCCTGACGGTCCAGCTGACGACGGCGCGCGAGCTGAGCGGCGCCGAGGAGAAGGCGATCCTGAAGCAGATCGAGGACGCCGCGGGCCGCAAGGTCGAGGCGACGACGAAGGTCGACCCCGACCTGGTGGGCGGGATCGTCCTGCAGGCGGGCTCGCTGCGCGTCGATGCGAGCGTCCGCGGGAGACTGGAACGACTGAGACAAGAACTCGTGAGGAGCTGAAGCGCCTGTGAAGCTGAGACCAGAAGAGATCACCTCGATCCTGCGGGAGCGGATCGAGCAGTACGACGTCGAGACCGACCTCGCCGAGGTCGGCACCGTCCTCCAGCTCGGCGACGGCATCGCCCGCGTCTACGGGCTCGAGAACGCCGGCTCGCTCGAGATGCTCGAGTTCGAGCACGGCGTCACCGGCCTCGCCTTCAACCTCGAGGAGGACGACGTCGGCGTCGCGCTGTTCGGCGACTGGGCGAAGGTGAGCGAAGGCGAGCCGGCGCGGCGCACCGGCCGCGTGGCGAGCGTCCCGGTCGGCGAGGCGCTCCTCGGCCGGGTGGTCGACCCGCTCGGGAACCCGCTCGACGGGCGTGGTGCG
>DASSLB010000331.1:0-18559 GCA_035689945.1 Gaiellaceae bacterium
CGCCCTCGCGCCGGGAGGAGATCAGGGGGGCCGACGTCGTCTCGCCGTCGGGGCAGAACGTGTACAGGTCGCCAATGTCCCGCTCGTCCTCGAACACGAGCAGCTCGGCAATTGTGTCGAGGTCGAACGAGATGTCCTGCAGTGCGAGCGGTTCGGGGCGCCTGCCGGAGAAGCCGTCCAGCTCACAGAGCGCACCGTCGACGACGCGGCGCCGCCGGAACGGCAGTGTGTTCACGAGCGCGCCGCCGACTCCGAGCGCCTCTCGTTCGGCGTAGTCGAGCGTCCGATCGAGTTGCTCGTAGCGGACGAGCATGTCCCGGTGAACCTCGTCACATGAGCACCCGCAGATCGAGTCGTGCGGGTGGTTGCGGAGCAGGTCGCGCCACGCGAGCCGCAGGTTGTCGGCGGGGACGGGCACGTCTTCTCGCAGCGCCCGGAGCGCGGCGGCCGTCTCGATCGAAAGCAACCGTTGCTCGGCGCGCTCGTTCGCCTGCTTGAGGTAGATCCGGGCCGAGTTCACCCCGCGGAGCACGTTCTGAAGCCGACTGCCCACGATCTCGCCCTCGTAACAGGGCAGCCCTTCCGTGTTCGGCGCGTGCTCGTCGTAGCGTCCGATGCGGAATGTGGCGCCGAACGCTCGCTCGAGTCCCGTGAGAATCTCCGGCAGCTCCGGCTCGATCGGGAGGTGGTCGGAGCCGTTCGCGAGCACGATCTCGTCCTGACCTGCGCTGTGCACGAAGTCGCCGAGGTGCTCGACGATCGTGCGGACACGCTCCTCGGCGTCGTTATTCCACGTCAGTCGCGCGAAGTTGTCGTAGTGCGGGAGCATCTGACAGGCGACGACCTCTTCAGGGCCGGCCCGCCAGCGGAAGACAACGCCGACGTCGTCGATCTCGTCGCCCATCCCACGGGAGAAGAGGAAGGTGCGAATGCCGAATCCGCCGAGGATCTGTGGCAGCTGGGCCGGATGGCCGAAGCTGTCGGGGAGGTAGCCGGCGCCGCTCGGCTCGACTCCGAAGCGCCGGCAGACCCGCCGCCCGAGGAGAAGGTTACGGACGAGCGACTCGCCGCCGACGAGAATCTCGTCCGGTAAGACATAGGACGGGCCTACCTCGAGCCTTCCCGCCGCGAGCAGCTCGCGGAGCCGTGCCTCGTTCTCCGGCCGCACCTCGATGTAGTCCTCGAGCAAGATCGCCTGTCCGTCGAGCGTGAACGAGGTGAACGACGGGTCGCCCTCGAGCGTGTCGAGAACGCCGTCGACGACCGCTCCGAGTCTCAGCCGGAACGTCTCGAAGGGGAGGTACCACTCGCGGTCCCAGTGGGTGTGAGGGACGACCAGGTAGCGAAAGTCCGACACCTCGGGCACGGCCGGAGCCTACTGAGGCTGGAAGCAGCGGCGGCGAAGCCACCGCTGCCCAGCGGAAGACCCCGCCATAGGCGGCCGGTGGAGCGCCGATACGATCGACGGATGCGGTTCGGAACGGTTCTCTTCGACTTCGACGGCACCGTCGTCGACTCCGGGGCGATCATCCTCGCCTCGATGCGACACGCCACGCGCGAGGTGCTCGGGCGCGAGTACACGGACGCCGAGCTGATGCAGACCGTCGGTGGTCCGGGCCTCGAAGCTCAGATGCATGCGCTTGCGCCCGACCAGGTCGACCGGCTCGTCGATGTCTACAGGGCTCACAACGAGCCGCTCCATGACGAGCTCGAGGCGTGTGTCGGGATGGAGGACGTGCTCGTCCGGCTGCGGGACGAGGGGCGGCGCCTCGGCATCGTCAGCGCGAAGCGCCGCTCGACCGTCGAGCTCGGATTCGCGCGCGTGCCCATCGCCCACCTCTTCGAGACGGTCGTCGGAGGTGACGAGACCGAGCGGCAGAAGCCCAACCCCGAGCCGCTTCTCCTCGCCGCGGAGCGCCTCGGAGCCGATCCCACGGATACGGCCTACGTCGGCGACTCGCCCTTCGACATCCGGGCGGCGAAGGCAGCCGAGATGTTCGCGGTCGCCGTGACGTGGGGCCGGATCCACGACACGGCCAAGCTCGAAGCCGAGCAGCCGGACGCGATCGTCGACAGCCCCGAGGAGCTCCTTGGCGTCCTCTAGGGCCACGACCGCCGGCGCGCGCGCCGCGGAGCTGCGCGAAGTCCTCAACCGCGCGCTCATCGCGTATCACGTCCAGGACGAGCCGATCATGGAGGACGCGGCCTACGACGCTCTCTTCGACGAGCTCGTCGGGCTCGAAGAGGAGCATCCCGAGCTCGTCACGCGCGACTCGCCGACGCGACGGGTCGGCGGCCTTTCGGACAAGTTCGCGAAGGTTCGGCACCTCGAGCCGATGGGCTCGCTCGAGAAGGTGACGACCGAGGAGGGGCTGCGAAAGTGGGACGACGACGTTCGCAAGCGCCTCCTAACGGACGAGGCGGTCACCTACGTCCTCGAGCCGAAGATCGACGGTCTCGCGGTGAACCTGACGTACGAGAACGGCGTCCTCGTCCGCGGGGCAACCCGGGGGGACGGCGTGCAAGGTGAGGACGTTTCGCCGAATCTGCGGACGATCAAGGCGATCCCGCTGCGCCTGGAGGGCGACGCTCCGGCCTTGATCGAGGTCCGCGGCGAGGTCTACCTGCCCATTTCGGGCTTCCGGGAGCTGAACGAGCGTCTCGCAGGGACGAATCAGAAGCTCGCGCCGAACCCGCGCAACGCTGCAGCCGGAAGCCTTCGCCAGAAGAACTCGGCGATCACCGCCGACCGGCCGCTGTCCATCTGGGTGTATGGCGCCGGCCTTCGCGAAGGCGTCGAGTTCGAGACCCAGTTCGAGATGCTCGGCTGGCTGCGCGAGCACGGCCTGCGCACCAATCCGTACGCCGAGCGATTCGCGTCGATCGACGAGGTCGCCGCCGCCTGCGTCGAGTGGGAGAAGCGGCGAATGGAGTTGGACTACGAGATCGACGGCGTTGTGATCAAGGTGGACTCTCTCGACCAGCAGCGACGGCTCGGCGTCCTGCATTCCCGTCCGCGCTGGGCACGCGCGTACAAGTGGGCGCCGATGACAGCGGTGACGCGCCTGCTCGAGATTCGCATCCGCGTAGGCCGCACGGGCGCTCTCAACCCGTGGGCGATCATGGAGCCCGTCCAGGTGGGCGGCGTGACGGTCAGCCGCGCGACGCTGCACAACGAGGAGGACATCAACCGCAAACAGATCCGCGCGGGCGACGACGTGATCGTCCAGCGCGCCGGTGACGTCATTCCGCAGATCGTCGGCCCCGCAGGCCCGCATCGGCGAGGGACCAAGGAATTCCGGATGCCGGCGCAGTGCCCGCTCTGCGGCACGGAGATCGTGAAGCCCGAGGGCGAGGCGATGCACCGGTGCCCGAACCGCGCTTGCCCGTCCCGGGGCCTCGAGACGCTGATCAACTGGACCGGGGTTGCCGACATCGACGGTGTCGGCGAGCAGACGATCCGTGTTCTTTGGCAGGAGGGCCTGGTCCGCTCGTTGCCCGAGCTCTACCGCCTGACCAGGGAGCAACTGGCAGGTCTCGAGGGATTCGCGGAGATCTCCGCGAGTGCAGCGATCGACTCGATCGAGCGCTCCAAGCAGGTGCCGTTCTCGCGCGTCCTCCTCGGCCTCAACATCCCCGGGATCGGCTGGGTGCTTGCGCGCAACCTCGCGAGCCATTTCGGCACGGTCGACGGGCTGATCGCGGCAGCGCCCGAGGAGGTCGCCGAGGTCGAGGGCTTCGGCCCCGATCGGGCCGAAGACGTGGTCGAATGGTTCGCGGACGAGCAGAACCGCGCTCTCGTTCAGGAGCTCCGCGATCTCGGGCTCCGCTTCGAGCTGAGCGACGATGAGCGGCCGCGCGAGGGCCCGCTCACCGGAAGCACATACGTCGTGACCGGGACGCTCGAGCGCTTCTCCCGCGAAGAGGCGAAAGCGCGGCTCGAAGCGCTCGGGGCGAAGGTCACCGACTCCGTCTCGGCGAAGACGACCGGGCTCGTCGTGGGCGAGGGGCCCGGCGCTTCGAAGCTGACCAAGGCGCAGAAGGCGGAGGTGCCGATCCTGTCCGAGAGCGACCTCCTCGCGATGCTCGGCGACTCCTAGCTCAGCGCGGCGGCACGCGCGAGCACCTGCGCGAAGCGGTTCTGCGACCGCTCCGCGTTCACCGTCTTGACCGGACGGCCGTTCTCCAGGATGGAAAAGACGTAACGGCTGCCGACGAAGCCGGAGAGTGCCGACGAGTCGTCCGTCGTACCCGTCTTCGCGCGCACCACCCCGCGGGCCGGGCCGCTGCGCAT
The DNA here is from genome assembly GCA_035689945.1 of Gaiellaceae bacterium. Classification (GTDB taxonomy): domain Bacteria; phylum Actinomycetota; class Thermoleophilia; order Gaiellales; family Gaiellaceae; genus Palsa-739. The sequence continues at coordinate 4,295 of DASSLB010000331.1, forward strand.
GCGGGAGTGGAGCGTGCCGGTTTCTCCGGCGATGGGCAGGGCACGGACGACATACGGCTCCAGGTCGGGGTCGCGCCACATCGTCTGCAGCAGGGTGACCAGCGCCCGCGGCGTCCAACGATCGACGAGCGAGAGGCCGGAGCCGTCCACCATCCGAACGCCGGTGAGAGGGACGCCCGCTGCTGTGAGCAGGCGCCGGGTCACCGCGAGCCCACCGGCTGCAGAGCCTCTGTTGCCCTGCACTGCGCCGATCTCCTTCAGCAGCATCTCCGCGTAGAAGTTGTCGCTGTAGACGTCCATGTGACGCACGAGAGCAGAGAGCGTCGGCGACTCGACGAATCCGAGCTGAACCGCGTTGTTCGACGCCACGCCGGTGGCGCTTCCGCCGCTGACCGTGACGCCCGCGTGGTGGAGCTCGAGGCGGAAGAGCGCGGCAGCGAAGAGTGCCGGACGTGACGTCTCGTATCGGCCGGTCCAGCCGCGGTTGACGATCAGCGCGGAGAGAGCAGGCGACTCGTGGAGGTAGAACTTTGCCTTCCAGCCGAGCCCGGTGCGGCGGGTGTCGAACCAGCTCTCGTCGCCGAGGATCCGGCCGCTGACGTGCCTGATTCCGGCCGCAGCCACCTGGCGCGCGAGCGAGGCGAGCTTGGCGCCGGACAATGCCGGATCGCCGTATCCCTTGAGCACGAGGTTCCCACGCCAGGTCGCTCCGTTCTGCTGACCGTCGCCCAGCACGTCGGTCTCGATCCGGAAGGCCGGCCCGAGCGCGGTCAGCGCCGCATAGGTCGTGGCGAGCTTCTGGTTCGACGCAGGCCGCAGCGCGAGGCCGGCGTTCTGCGCGAAGACGGTTTGCCCGGTGCGCAGATCGAGGACGACCGCGCCCGTCTGGGCAGGGCTCACGTGAGGCGCCCGGAGCGCGCCGGCAAGCTGGAGCCGGAAGTCGTCGCGCGACCCAGCCACGGCGGCGGGCACGAGGAGAAGAGCGACGGTCCCCACGATTGCAGCGGCAAGACGGAGCGGCACGGCCCGTTCATTCTTCAAGCGGGACTCCAAACGTCAAGCGAATGGGTCGATCTGCTCTCGAAGATGGGCCGTGCGGCCCATTCCACTGGTCAGTTCGCCATCCGATAATCGTGGGTCATGCCGCTGCGGGACGAAATCGCGGAGCTGCTCAACCTGCCCGAGAACGGGGCCGGCGCGCCGAGCCTCGACATGATCGAGGCGACGCTGACGGACGGCTACGCCGCCAAGCTCGCGCTCGAGGCGGAGCGTTGGCGGATCGAGCAGCGGCTCGGCATGGTTGCGAGAGACGCGGGCGAGGTGAAGGCACACGGAGTTGTTGCCGAGCTCGCCGAGCTCTCGGACCGCCTCGAAACGACCGATGGAGAGCTCGCGCGTCTCCGGTCGCTTCTCCACAAGCTTCAAGGTGTCAGGCGCCGCCGGAAGGCGGCCGCCCCGGCCGGCTAGACGATCCCGCTGCGAACCGCGTAGACAGCAGCCTGGATGCGGTTGTCGATCTGAAGCTTCATGAGGATGTTCGAGATGTGGTTCTTGACCGTCTTCGGGCTGATGTGCAGCTCGGCGGCGATGACGGCGTTGTCCTTGCCGTTCGCGATCAGCTTCAGCACCTCGATCTCGCGCTCCGACAACTCTGCGCGGATCATCTCCTCGATCTCGGGCTGCGCGCTCGTCGCGCGGATCCGCTGCAGGACCTTCGACGCGATATGGGGAGAGATCAGTGCCTCTCCGCGGGCCGCTGCCTGGATCCCGGAGACGAGCTCCTGGATCGAGGCGTCCTTGAGGAGGTAACCGCAGGCGCCGGCGAGGATCGCGTCGGTGACGTCTGAGTCCTCGTCCGAGATCGTGAGCATGACGACCCGCGTGAGCGGCGAGACCTCTGCGATATGGCGGGTCGCCTCGAGGCCGCCCATCGCGGGCATGTTCAGATCCATGACGACGACGTCGGGCGTCAGTTCGCGGACGTATGCGACCGCCTCGGCGCCCGTTCCCGCTTCCCCGATGATCGCGAGACCCTGCTCCTCGAGCAGGTTCCGCAATCCGGTTCGGAAGAGGTCGTGGTCGTCGACGAGCAGCACGCGAAGCGCATCCATCTGACGTTCCTCGGCCGTCTTCACGAGCTCACTCACCGCGATCCCCCTTTCGCGGCGCCCAGTGTAGTCAGGAAATCGTGATGGTGACGGTGCGGCGGCCCCAAGCTGCGCATTCGGCGTACGTGGGGTACCAGAGGTCGATGACATTCCCGCGGATGCCGCCGCCGACGTCGGCTGCGACACCGTTCCCGTAGCCCGGGATGTACAACCGGCTGCCGAGCGCGATGACGGACGGATCGACCGCCACGACGCCTCGGCCGACGGGCATCCCGGTCGCGGTTCTGCCCTGCAGGGTGTAACACGTCGCGCTGACGACGAGCTGCCGCCTGCCGGCGGGCGGAGGTGCCGGTGCGGTCCCCTGAAGATGCTGGGACTTCTCTTGCGCCGCCTGTGCCGTCGCTACGACCGTCTGTACCTGTGGCGTCTGCAGGCGTTCCTTCGCGCGCAGGGAGGACACGTAGGCGAGGCGGGCGGCAGTCGCAGCGGCGAGCCTCTGCTCGCCCTGCCGGGCGTCGGCGAGCGAATGCGCCAGCCGGCGCTCCTCCGCGGCGAGACGCGCTTGCGCTCCGGCGAGGCGCAGGTGCGCCTCGGTGGTCACTGCAACGATCTGCCGGCTCTGCTCGGCGACGTGCGAGAGGGCGTCGAGCTGGCGCAACCCCTTGGTGAGCGAAGTGGCTCCGAGCATCACGGCCACCGGATCGACATTGCCCCTCTCGTAGAGGGCGCGCAGCTCGAGTGCGAGCTGGTGCTGGCCGCTCTTCAGCGACGTCCGTGCCGCGTCGAGGTCCTGCCGAAGCGCCCTTCGCTGCTTCTGCAGGCCGGCTGTTTCGGCACCGAGCGATGTGACTCGCGCGCGCCACGCGTGGAGTTGCGAGTCGAGCGCGTACAAGCCGAGCAGCGCCTGACGGAGGCGGCTGCTCAATTGCGTCGAGCTCGTCCGCGTATGACCTGCAGTCCGCGGAGCGGCGATCGCAGCCGACGCGGCCACGAGTGTGAGCACCGCGACGGCCCCTGCAAACCGCGCGGTGCGGGATTTCGTCCTCCCGAACACGTCGCCGGACCGTACTCGAAGCGTCGACTTTGTGCAGGGGTGGGCAACCCTACTTGCAAAGCACATATGCCAAATTGCAGGATCTTCGTTGACGGTTCCCACGTGCGGGCATCCGGCAGTCCTGTTACCGTCCACCCCTTGTGACGGGCGGGAGGACGTCATGGCGCGCGCCGAGACGGCTGGCAGCGACCTCGGCGCTGCTGATCGGCTTGTTCTTGGTCGGCCTATTCGGGTCGACTGCTTCGCGTGCCCGCGCGGACCAGATAAGCGCCAAACGGGCACAGGCCCAGTCCGTGCTCGTGCAGCTGCAGCAACTCGACGCGGCGGCCCAGCGGGCGAATAGCCAGTACGAGGCCGCGACCGAGAAGCTGAACTCCGTCGAGAACCAGCTCGTTGTCAACCGGCAGGCGCTCGGCGTTGCCCGGGGGAATTTCTCTCAGGCGGAAGTTGCCCTCGAGAGGCGGCTCGTCGCGATCTACACGTCGAACGAAGATCAGTCCTCACTCGCCGTGATCCTCGGCGCCCGCAGCCTTGACGACCTGATCTCCCGGATCGAGACGGTCAACTCGGTCTCGAAGCAGGATTCGGCGCTCATCAACCAGGTGGTCTCGTTCCAGCACCAGATCGTGCAACGCCGGATGCTTCTGCGCCACCAGCGGGCGAGCGCTCACCAGCTGGTCGCCGTTCGCGCCGCGGCGCGTAACCGGATCCAGGGAAGACTCGCCGACGCGCGCCGTCTCTACAGCTCGGTGCGCTCGCAGATCCAGCAGATGATCTCGCAGCAGCAGGCGGCCCAGGCCGCGGCTGCCCAGCAAGCGCGTGCCGCCGCTTCGGCTCAGGCAAGCTCACCGCTCGGCAGCTTCAACCTCGGCGACCCGGCGGGGGCGGCCCCGGCCGCGCGCTACGGCGGCGTTGTTGGAATCGCCATGCAGTACCTCGGCACGCCGTACGTGTGGGGCGGGGCGAGTCCGAGCGGGTTCGACTGCTCCGGCTTCGTCATGTACGTCTTCGCCCAGGTCGGCATCTCGCTACCGCACTACACAGTCGCTCAGTACAACTACCCGAACTCCGTCTCGGTGTCCCGGAGCCAGCTCCAGCCGGGCGACCTTGTCTTCTTCGCCGGCCTCGGCCACGTCGGGATCTACGTCGGCAACGGGCAGTTCATCCACGCGCCGCACACCGGTGACGTCGTCCGGATCGACAGCCTGAGCGGAGGTTGGTACTCCTCCGAGTACGACGGCGCGAAGCGGATTCTCGGCTAGCCCGGCTCGTACAGCTTTTCGATCTCGTCCGCGAAGTGCTCGTGGATGACCGCGCGGCGCAGCTTCAGCGTCGGAGTCACCTCGCCGTGCTCCTGCGTGAACTCGCGCGGGAGGATCACGAACCGCTTGATCTGCTCGACCCGCACGCGGTCACGGTTGACGTCGTCGACAAGCTCCTGCACGAGCCGTTGCCGGTCTCGGCCGCTCGACTCGATCTCCGTCTCGTCCAACGTGACGAGCGCCGTCACGTACGGCCGGCGGTCGCCGACGACGATCGCCTGTGAGACGAACCGCGACGTCTTGAGGGCGTTCTCGAGGTTTTGCGGCGCGATGTTCTTGCCGCCGGCGGTGATGATCAGGTCCTTCTTGCGGTCGGTGATCCGCAGGAACCCCTCGGCGTCGATCTCGCCGACGTCGCCCGTGTAGAGCCAACCATCCTCGGTGAGGGCCGCCGCAGTCGCATCCGGCTCCTTGTAATAGCCGGCGAAGACGGCGTCGCTGCGGATCATGATCTCGCCGTCCTCGGCGAGGCGGATCTCGGCGCCCTCGACCGGGCGGCCGACGGTGCCGATCCGGAAGTCGTTGGGCTCATTGACGGTCGCCGAGCTGCCCGTCTCAGTCAGTCCGTAGCCCTCGATCACGGGCACGCCGAGTGCGTGAAAGAACTCCATGACGTCGACGGAAAGCGGGGCAGCGCCGGATACCCCGACCCGCAGGCGGCCGCCGAGCCGGTTGCGCACCTTCGTGAACACGAGCCGGTCGGCCAGCCGTTCCCGCAACGCGAGAAAGACCGGCACCGAGGCTCCCTCGCGGCGCGCACGGCTTGCGCGGGCACCGATCCCGAGCGCCCAGAGCCCGATCCTCCGCCGGAGACCGCCGGCCCGCTCGATCTCGCCGAGCGTGTTGGCGTGAACCTTCTCGTAGACGCGCGGCACGGCCGGGAGGACATGCGGACGCACGGCGCCCATTGCCTCCGGTACTCGGGCGACGTCGGCGACGAGGGCGACGGTCGCGCCGCGGAACGACGCCGCCTGGTGCGCGAGCCGGCCGTAGCTGTGGGCGAGCGGCAGGAAGACGAGTACCACGTCGCCGGCGGTGTGCAGCCCTTCCACGACACAGGTCGCGGCTGTGACGAGATTGCAGTGCGTCAGCATGCAGCCCTTAGGCGGCCCCGTAGTGCCGGAGGTGTAGATGAGCGTCGCCAGGTCGTCTTCGGCGACGGGCTCGGGGCGAAGATGCTTGGCCAAGCGGCCGTCCGCCTCGAGCTTTTCGAGCCAGTCGAAGGGGATGATTTCGCGCAGCGAAGGGAGGGAGCCACGGATGGACACGAGCTTGTGGGTCTGCTCCTCGTCCTCCGTGAACGCGAGCACCGCCTCGGAATGCTCGAGGATGTACGCGCACTCCTTCGCGGAGCTCGTCGGATAGAGGCCGACGACAACGGCCCCGATCGACATCACCGCCCAGTCGAGCAGGATCCACTCGAGCCGCGTGCGTGACAGCACCGCGACCTTGTCGCCGTGGCGCACTCCGCGCGCCAGCAGCCCATGGGCGAGATCGTCGATACGCTTGGCGGCTTCCTTCGACGACACCGGCCGCCAGCCCTCCTCCTGCTCCTCGAGGTAGGCAGGCTCGCTTGGCGCGGCGCGGACGGCTTCGCGCCAGAGCTCGGGCGCGGTGCGCCTCTCCATGCACCGAATCGTATGCAGGGAAGCCGATGAGAATCGAGAACTTGGCCGGTCCCCAACTAAACTGGACCTTCTCATGCGGACCATCTGGAACGGATCGATCAGCTTCGGCCTCGTCAACATCCCCGTCGGGCTCGCGCTCGCGACCCAGCGCCAGGACGTCTCCTTCCGCACCCTGCACAGGGAGTGCGGGTCCCCGATCAAGCAGAAGCGCTGGTGCCCCGTGCACGAGCGCGACGTCGAGCCGGACGAGCTCGTCAAGGGCTGGGAGTTCGCGAAGGGCCAGTACGTTTTCGTCGAGGAGGCCGATCTCGAGGCCGTTGCGCTCCAGCGCTCGCAGTCGATCGCGATTCTCCGCTTCGTCCGGCTGGAGGACGTCGATCCGGTCTACTTCGACCGCACCTACTACCTTGCTCCGGCCGACGCCGAGGCGCAGCGGAAGCCGTACGTGCTGCTGCTGCGGGCGATGGAGGACTCGGGCATGGCGGCGGTCGGCAAGTTCGTGCTCTGGGGCAAGGAGAATCTCTGCCTGATCCGCGCCAGGGCCGGCGCGCTGCTCCTCGAGACGCTCTTCTTCGCCGAGGACGTTCGCGCGAAGGACGAGATCGAGGAAGCGGTGGCTGAGACCGGCGTTCAGGAAGCCGAGCTGAAGCTGGCCGAGCAGGTGATCTCCAGCCTCTCCGGCGAGTGGACGCCGGAGGACTTCGAGAATGACTACCGCCGCGATCTCGCGCAGATGCTCGAGGCGAAGCTCGCCGGCCAGGAGATCGTCGCGCCGGAGCCTGTCGCCGACGTGCCCGTCATCGACCTGATGGAGGCACTGCGCCAGAGTGTTGCCGACGCGCAGAGCCGGCGGTCGGTGGAGGGCGCCAAGGACGGGAAGACTCCCTCGAAGAGCGGCTCCCGCTCACGCAAGACACCGGCGAAGAAGTCCGCCTGACAAAGGGGGCGGCTCTTCGCCACCCCCCTCGAACGTCACTCCGTGTTGCGTCTACGCCGCGTGCTGGGTGGCTGCTTGCTGGCTGTCAAGGCTGAGAAGAAACAGGTACTTGTCGATCTTCCCCTGGTAGATGGGCACGCCCTCTTCGACGCACACCCGGATCACCTCCTGCCTGTCGAGACCGAGTTCCTTCGACAGTTCTTCGGGCGTGAGGTGATTTGCCATTCTGGCCTACTCCTTCCCTAGGAACGAAAAAACCCGCCGCGCGCAATGCGCTGGCGGGCTAGGTCGCACCCTCGCTTGTCGTGTCTGCGGACATCACTCTGCCCGCCCTGCAGAAGCATTCATTGGCACAAAGAATATGCCTCTTTGGTGACGGAGGGCAAACACCGACTCGAGGGATTTGAGGAACGAGAGCTCGAATGGCGGGGAACGCGGCTCCACTACGTCGTCGGCGGGGCCGGCCCTCCGCTCGTGCTCGTGCACGGGCTCGGTGGGATCATCGAGAACTGGAGCGCTCTCGCGCCCATGCTTGCCGAGCGTCACCGCGTGCTCGTGCCCGATCTGCCGGGCCATGGACGGTCGCTCCCGCTCGCGGAGGCGCGCGACGTCGACGCGTTGGCGCAGGCCGTTCTCGCAATCGCCACTGCCGAGGAGTTGGGACGTGCGGTGTGGATCGGCCACTCACTCGGCGGGCTCGTCGCGGTGCGCACCGCGGTGTTGCGGCCGGAGGCGGTGCGTGGCGTGGTGCTCGCGGCGGCGGCGGGCATCGGCTCGGCGTCCCGCGCGGCTCACGTGACGCTCGCCGTGCTCGGTGTTGCCCGGCCGGGGCGCATGATCGCGCCGTTCCGCAAGACCTGGGCGCACTCGCGGCTTGGCCGCCGGGTCGCGTTCGGCTGGTGGGGGATCGCCGATCCGGACGCGCTCGAGCCCGAGCTCGCCGAGGCGTTCCTTGTCGGGCCTGCGCACCACACCGACACGCGCCAGGCCGCCCGCGCGCTGCTCGTCTCGGACCCGCGCACCGAGCTCGATCGCGTGATCTGCCCCTGTCTCTGCCTGTGGGGCGCGAGCGACAACTGGGTTCGCCCCGAAGACGGCATGGAGTACGCGCGCCGCCTTGGCGCTCCGCTACGAACAATCGCCGGCTGCGGCCATCTTCTGATCGGCGAGCGACCGGATGCTTGCCTCGCGGCAATCCGAGACTTCGTAGATTCGTTGAACTAGCCGGCTGCCGCCGGCGCCTCGAACGGGATCACCTCCCCTCCAACGTCCTGCCGGCCGTCGATCGCCACCCGCCGGCCCTTGCCGAGTACTCGGCGAACAACTCCCCTTGCCGGTCCCAGGCCGACACGGTCACGACGTCCGCGCCGCCCTCACGGCTTGCGTGGTCGAGGGCGAGCACGAAGCTCGCGACGCGCTTGTCGTCACGCCGGAATCAAGGCTTTGTGCCGGTTTGAGGCTAGAGTGACGCGGTCATGGGCCTCTTCTCGGGATTGACCGGCTTCGGCGGTCGTGACATGGCCGTGGACCTCGGAACTGCGAACACGCTCGTCTACGTGCGCGGTCGCGGCATCGTCCTCTCCGAGCCGTCGGTCGTCGCGATCGACCAGCGCTCGGGCGAGGTACACGCCGTCGGCGTCGAGGCCAAGCGGATGCTCGGGCGGACGCCCGGGACGATCCAGGCGATCCGTCCCCTCAAGGACGGAGTGATCGCCGACTTCGACGTCACCGAGCAGATGCTGCGCCACTTCATCCAGAAGGTGCACCAGCACCGCTTCGCCCACCCTCGCGTCGTCGTGTGCGTGCCGTCGGGTGTGACGGGCGTCGAGAAGCGCGCCGTCGAGGAGGCGACGCTCTCGGCCGGAGCGCGCCAGGCGTACCTGATCGAGGAGCCGATGGCCGCCGCGATCGGTGCCGGGCTTCCCGTTGCCGAGCCGACCGGGAACATGATCGTCGACATCGGCGGCGGAACGACCGAGGTCGCCGTCATCTCGCTCGGCGGGATCGTCGTCTCGCAGTCGCTGCGCGTCGGCGGCGACGAGATGGACGAGGCGATCATCAATCACATCAAGCGCGACTACAAGCTCTTGATCGGCCAGCAGACGGCCGAGGAGATCAAGCTCGAGATCGGTTCAGCGTGGGACCTTCGCGAGGAGCTGCAGGCGGAGGTGCGCGGCCGCGACATGCTCACCGGTCTGCCGAAGACCGTGATCCTCACGTCAGAGGAGATCCGCCGCGCACTCGACGAGCCCGTCACGCAGATCATCGAGGCGATCAAGTCCACACTCGACAAGACGCCGCCCGAGCTCGCAGCGGACATCATGGATCGCGGCATCGTTCTCGCCGGCGGCGGCTCGCTCCTCACCGGGCTCGACGAGCGGCTTCGCCACGAGACGCAGATGCCGGTGCACCTCGCCGAGAGCCCGCTTACGTGCGTGGCCGTCGGCTCCGGCCGGAGCCTCGAGGAGTTCGAGGCGATCCACCGGAGCAACAAGGCCCGCTCGCGCAACGGCCGCCGCTACTAAGCGTCCGTGAACATCGAGGAGATCGACGCGCGCAGCGCGCCGGACGACGTTCTGGCCCGCTTCCATGCGCTCGAGGTTGCCTGCCACGAGGAGCGGAACCCGGGCCATCCGCCCCGGAGCGTCGAGGAGGTCGTCGCGTTCCACCGCCATCTGCCGACGACGCAGACCAGCTGTCACTGGCTCGCCGACGGGGGCTCGGCGGCGCTCTACGTACACGGGCCGACCGCGACGTTCCTCGAGTTGCGTGTCGAGCCGGCGCGGCGGCGGCGCGGTCTCGGAACGGCCCTGCTCGAGCGAGCGCTCGCACGGTGCCGCGAGATCGAAGTCGAGGCGCTCCGCAGTGCGCATTCGACCGCTGCAGGAGCGGCGTTCGCGGCGGCGGTCGGCGCCCGGGGCGAGCAGCGGATCGTCGAATCCGTTCTGGATCTCCGCACGGCCGAGCTGCCCGAGCCCGACCCCCCCGAGGGCTTTCATCTCCTCACCTGGCTTGGCCGCGTTCCGGAGGAGCACCTCGCCGCGTACGCCGTGGCCCGGGCAGCGATGGACGACGCTCCGGCGCCCGAAGGCATGGACTTCCCGTCCTGGACGGCGGAGAAGGTGCGCGCGTCGGAGGAGTCGCTCGCACGCCGCAACCGCGAGATGCGGCTCACGGCCGCGATGAACGCAGACGGCGAGATCGGCGCGTTCACGGAGCTTCGCGTCTCGCGCGGCTCCACGCTCGGCTTCACCGACGACACCGGAACCGTCGCCGCGCATCGCGGGAGAGGTCTCGCGCGAGCGGTCAAGGTCGAGTCGTTGCGACGGCTTCGCATCGACCATCCCGAGGTCGCGGTCGTGACCACCTCGAATGCCGAGGAGAACGCGGTCATGCGCCATCTCAACGAGTCCGTCGGCTTTCGTCCCTCCGTCGTGGAGACACTCGCAGTCATCGATCTCGGCCGTTCGGCCCGAACCAGCAGGAACCCGCGGTAACCTGTTGCGGTGGCTCCACCCAGTCGCAGCGCGCGCGCGGCTGTGCTCGCCTCGTCGGTTCAGCGTTCCAAGCCGACCCCGTATCCATCGAAGGCACGCAGCGCGCTTATCCGGAGGACGGTTGTCGTCGTCCTCGTTCTCGTCGCGCTGACGCTCGTCACGATCTCGTTCCGCTCTCCCACGGCGGGAGCTCTCCACGACATCCAGGGCGCGGGCTCGACGGCCCTGCGTCCCTTCCAGATCGCCGCCACGCGAGTCGCACAGCCCTTCCGGGACGCCTACTCGTACATCGAGGGACTGACCAAGGCGAAGTCGGAGAACAAGAAGCTGAAGAAGGCCCTGATCGAGTACAGGGCGGCACAGATCAAAGCGAGCGCCGCGGCGGCCAAGGAAGAGCAGCTCGCGAGACTCCTTCGCCTCGAGCGGGGCCCGAGCTTCCCGAACGACTACCGCGCCGTCAACGCGGAGGTCACCTCGTTCCCATCCGGCCCGTTCACGCACACGCTCACGATCGCCGCGGGGTCGTCCGCGGGCGTTCGCCTGAACTCGCCTGTCGTAAGCGGCGACGGCCTCGTCGGCATCGTCTCGAACACCTTCCCGGATACGGCCATCGTGACGCTGATCAGCGACCCCGACAGCTTCGTCGCCGCGCGCGACCTGCGGACGCGCGTGCGGGGAGGTGTCCGCACCGGGGCGGGCGGAACGCTGATCCTCGACCAGGTGCCGAAGACGGAGGTCGTGAAGGAGGGCGACGAGATCGTGACCGACGGGACGCACAACGCGCGCTATCCAGATCTCTACCCGTACGGGATCCCGATCGGCCGGGTCACGTCGGTCGGCGTCGCCGACACAGCCAGCTTCCTCCAGGTGCAGGTGCAGCCCTTCGCGAACCTCGGCTCGCTCGACGCGGTGGCGGTACTCGTCCCCACGCACCAGCGCCGATGAGCCTGGTCGACGGCGTCAAGGCCGCCTTCCTGCTCTTCGTGGCGGCGATCGCACAGGTCTCGATCTTCTCCCAGCTGCACGTCTTCGGCGCCGTCCCCGAGTTCCTGCTCGTCTCGCTCGTCGGGCTCTCACTGCTGCGCGGCAGCGTCGCCGGCGCCGTCGGCGGCTTCTTCGCGGGCCTCCTCGTCGACACTGCGTCGCTCGGCACGCTCGGCCTCACGTCGCTCGTCTTGACGCTCGCCGGCTACTGGATCGGGCGGTACGGAGAGACGACCGGCCGCGACCGCGCCCACGCGCCGTTTCTCTCGATCGCCGTGGTGACCGTTCTCTACGAGCTCGGGCTGCTCGTCGTGCATTTCGTGCTCGGCGAGAGCGCGCCGGCCCGAGAGGTCGTGCGCAGCCTCGTCCCGGCGATCGTCCTCAACCTGATCCTCACGGCGCCGGTCTACGCAATCGTGCGGCGGCTGCTGCGGCCGGCCGAGCGCGAGGAGCTGAGCGCCGAGGTGCAGCTCCTTGGCTAGCACCACAACGCGGCGACTTCCTCTTCCACCGTCGCGCCGGACCAGCGGGGAGGAGCTGGACGCCGAGCAGACTGCGGTCGAGCCGTACCGGCTGACGCCGAAGCTCGCGCGCCGGGTGGCGCTGCTCGGAGGCCTCGTCGTGATCGGGTTCGCGGCGCTCGTCGGGCGGCTCTGGGCGCTGCAGGTTCTCGCAGGACCGCACTATGCGGCCCGCGCGCAGGCAAACCAGATACGCACCGTGCGCGTCGAGGCGCCACGCGGGGAGATCGTCGACCGGAATCGGAACGTCCTCGTGGCAAACAGGCCGGTCACGGCGATCGAGCTCTGGCCGTCCGGTTTGCCGAAGGTCTACTCGCGCCGCGTTACCGAGCTTCGCGAGCTGGCCGACATCACCCGCGTGAACGTGCGCCAGCTGACGCGGCTCATCGTCGCCCGGCGGAAGGCGGGCGACATGCTCGACCCGGTCGTCGTGCGCCCCGCCGCGCCGACTCCGATGCTGACGTACCTTCAGGAGCGCGCCGCCGGCTTTCCGGGCTTGACGCTGGCCCGGAGCTACGTCCGCCGCTATCCACACGGCGCGCTGGCCACGCAGCTGCTCGGCTATATCGGGCAGATCTCGCCAGCGGAGCTGAAGACGCTCGGGAAGTCGGGTTACGCACCGGGTGACGTGATCGGCCAGACCGGAATCGAGGCCACGTACAACAAGTACCTCTTCGGCGTCCCCGGAGCGGCCCGCGTCCGCGTCGATTCTCTCGGCCGTCCCCGCAGCGCGCGGACCTTGACCACCCAGCCGCAGCCGGGACAGAACGTTCGTCTCACCATCGACGCCGGCCTGCAGATCGCCGCGCAGAACGCGCTGCAGTACGGGATCCAGACCGCCCGCAACGGCGGGGAGTGGGCGGCGGACGGCGGCGCGATCGTGGCGATGAGTCCGCGGGACGGCTCGATCCTCGCGCTCGCATCGTCACCCACCTACGACCCGTCCGTCTACACGGGGCGCGTGACCACCCGGAAGCTCAAAGCCGCAGGGCTCACCACCAGCTCGGCTTTCAGCAAGAACTATCCGTCGGTCGACCGCGCGCTCGACGCCACGTATCCGCCCGGTTCGACGTTCAAGCCGCTCACCGCGATCGCAGCGCTCCAGGAGCACCTGATCAAGCCGTACTCCTTCTATCCGTGCACCGGCACGTACGTCGCACCGGAGGATCGTTCCCATCACGTCTTCCACAACTGGGACCCGAATGTCAACCAGGGGATGGATCTGCCGACGGCGCTCGCCTACTCGTGCGACACGTACTTCTACCGCGCCGGCAACGCCTTCTACGAGCTGCCGACGGACCGCGGCCAGCCGCTGCAGAAGTGGGCGCGCGCCTTCGGCTTCGGGCAGGCGAGTGCGATCGATGCCGGATTCGACGTGTCCGGGCTGGTGCCGACGATCGGCTACAAGCACCGCAGGTTCACGAGGCAGAGCGACCCGACGAACTGGCGGATCGACCGCCTCTGGAAGCCGGGCGACTCGATCCAGCTCGCGATCGGCCAGGGCGACCTGCTCGTGACCCCGCTCCAGATGACGCGCTTCTACGCCGCGATTGCAAACGGCGGGAAGCTCGTCACGCCGCACGTCCTCCTGAACGTCGAGAACCCGAACGGGACGATCGTCCCCACGACCCCGCCGGCGGCGCCCCGTCCGATCCCGGGTCTTGATCCCAAGTACCTCAAGGTCGTCCGGCAGGGGCTCTTCGAAGGAACCCATGACTCGTTCGGCACCTCGTACGGCGTCTTCGGCAACTTCCCGTACCCGATTGCCGGCAAGACGGGCACCGCGCAGAAGATCGTCACTCTTCCGGGCTACACGGGCGAGCGGGACCAGTCGTGGTGGTGCGGCTACGGTCCGGCGAACAACCCGAAGCTCGTCGTGTGCGCCGTGATCGAGAACGGTGGCCACGGCGGGACGGCCGCGGCCCCGGCGGCCGAGAAGGTCTTCGCGAAGTTCTTCCACGTCCCCTCGACCCAGCTAGGGTTGATCCACTCCGACTGATGCTCGAGTACGCGGGATCACAACGAGCCGGTCTGCGCAACGAGCGCGAGGCTCCGCATCTGCTGAGCGTCGTTCGCTCGCTCGACTGGGTGCTCCTCGCAGGCGTCGCCGCGCTCGTCCTCGTGGGCCTCTGGGGTGTCGCGGGCGTGACGAAGTTCGCGATCCCGAACGACCCGAGCTACTACCTCAACCGCCAGATCCTCTACGCGGCCGTC
>DASSLB010000332.1:0-12860 GCA_035689945.1 Gaiellaceae bacterium
CTGACGTGCCGGCTCGCGTTTTCGCGGCACACGTCAAACCGCTCCGGGTCGGGGAACGTGACCGGGTCGCGGTTCGCGGCCGGAACGCTGATCCCCACGAACTCGCCGGCCGGGATCGGCGTGCCGCCGAGCAGGGTGTCCCGCCTCGCCCAGCGCTCGATGAAGGAGACCGGCGGGATCAGGCGGAGCGACTCCTCGATCGCGTTCTCGTGCAGTGCCGCGTCCGCCCGCACCGCCTCGAGCTGGTCCGGGTGCTCGAGCAGGAGCAGCAGCGCGTTCACTACAAGCGACTGGACCGTCTCGACTGCGCCGAAGAGGATCACGCGCAGCTGCGCTACGAGGGCGTTGTCGTCGAGCCCGTGCTCCGGGTCGGCGGCGACGGCCGCGGTCACCGAGCCGTCGGGGGCGGCCCGCACCCGCTCGAGCTCGGCCTGCAGGATCTCGTTCAGCTCGGCGCGCGCCTCGTCGGCGAGCCGCTGCGGCTCGGGATTGCCGTCGTAGGTCATCGCGCCGGCGAACGCGTCGTAGAAGCGACCGATCTTCGGCGCGTCTTCGAACGAGAGTCCGAGCACGTCGCCGGCCACGCCGATCGCGAACGGGAGCGCGACCTCCGACGCGAGCTCGCACGTCCCGCGCGGCGCCACCTCCGCGAGCAGCGCGTCGAGCCGCGCGGCGATCGGGCGCTCGAACCGCTCGCGGACGGCGCGCAGCCGGAACGGGGCGTCGAACGGAGCGCGCTGCGTGTCGTGGGCGGGGGCGTCGCTCGTCAGCATCATCGTCCCGAGGGATGCACGGACGAGGTTCGCG
The DNA here is from genome assembly GCA_035689945.1 of Gaiellaceae bacterium. GTDB lineage: Bacteria > Actinomycetota > Thermoleophilia > Gaiellales > Gaiellaceae > Palsa-739. The sequence goes on from DASSLB010000332.1 coordinate 808, forward strand.
TGTGAGCGGACGGTGAAGTCCTCCTGCCGCGTCAGCACCTCGCGCGCGACCGGGTACGCGGTGACGAGCCAGCCGCCGAGCGCCGGCACCCAGGAGACGGGCTCCGGGGCGCGCAGCCGCGCGAGCGCCCCGAGCCGTCCCTGCTCCTCGAGGTCGGCAAACGCGATCGCCGCGCCGAGAGGGAAGTGCTCGCGGCGCACCCGGTCGACGGCCTCGGCAATCTCGGGCTGCGGGAGGAGGGCGATGTCGGGAGGCGCTACCAGCCCGCGCCCTCGTCGAGCGAGATGGGATGCCCCGCCGGGACCACGGCGTCGGTGTGCATGCCGCCGAAGCGGCCACGATAGAAGATGAGCGGCTCGCCGCCTCCGTGCTCGATATCCACCACCTCGCCGAGGGCGAGGTCGTGGTCGCCTGCGCGAACTGTCTCCACGACCCGGCAGCAGAGCACGGCTGCGGCGCCTTCGACGACGAGGTAGCCGTCGTCGCGGCGGCGCACGTGCTTCAGGGGGAAGGGGGCGTTCCGCTCTGCGAAGTCCACCGCCACCTCGCGCTGGCCGCGTTGGAGGATGCTGATCGCGAAGTGGCCGTTCGTCGACAGGGCAGCGAGTGTCCGGGAGCCGTGGCCTAGCGAGACGAGCACGAGCAGCGGGTCGAGGGAGACCGACGTGAAGGAGTTGAGGGTCATGCCGGCGGGGTTGCCGTCCGCTTCGGCGGTGACGATCGTGACCCCGGTGGCGAACTCGCCGACGCAGTCGCGGAAGACGATGGCGGGGATCGTCGTCGCGGCCATACGGGATATTGTATCCACGTAGCGATGACGAACAACCTCGCCCGTCCCTCGATCGGGATCAGCGCCTACTGGCGCGATGTCGACTTCGGGCCGTGGCACGACTATCCCGTCACCCTTGCCCCGCAGGGCTACGTCGAGGGCGTGCGCGTGGCAGGCGGTCTGCCGTTTATCGTGCCGCCGATTCCCGAGCTCATCGAGGACCCAGCACTTGCGCTCGACCGGCTCGACGGCCTCGTCCTCGCCGGCGGCGAGGATGTCGACCCGGCCGCGTACGGAGCCGAGCCGCACCCGTCCACGGGCGCCCCCAACCCGGCGCGCGATCGCGCAGAGCTGGCGCTCCTGCGCGGCGCGCTCGCGCGCGACCTGCCGGTGCTCGCGATCTGCCGCGGCGCCCAGCTCCTGAACGTCACCTACGGCGGCGACCTCGTGCAGGACCTGGCCGAGACGGCCGATCTCGGCCTGCATCAGCCGGAGCCGGGCGCCTGGGGACGCCATCCGGTACGCGCGACCGGCGGGCGGCTGCGCAAGCTGATCGGCGGGGGGCCGGCCCTCGTGTCCTCCTATCACCACCAGTCGCTCGGCCGGATCGGCGACGACCTTGTCATCACCGGGGAGGCGCCCGACGGCATCGTCGAGGCGGTCGAGGATCCGGCGCGGAGCTTCTGCCTCGGCGTCCTCTGGCATCCGGACGAGGACGCCCTCGACGGCGGGCTGCCGCTCTTTCGTGGGCTTGTCGACGCAGCGCGGGCTTACGCGACACGCCGCCGCTGATCGTTCGGCACGGGACTAGGATCCGGGCATCGGCGCGGTTCTCTGTTTCGGCGACTCGAACACGTGGGGATTTGACGCCGCGGCCGGCGGCCGTTTCCCGTGGGAGGTGCGCTGGCCGGGAGTGCTCGCGCGGGAGTTTGCAGGGGCCGTGGCGGTCGTCGAGGAAGGGTTGCCCGGCCGCACGGCGTCGGTCGTCGACCCGGTCTGGCCTCACCTTGCTGCGGTGCCATACCTGTTACCGGCGCTCGAGTCGCACGCGCCGCTCGACGCGGTCGTGATCATGCTTGGCACGAATGACATCCAGGAGCGCTACGGCCGCAGCGCGGCGGCGGTCGCCGGGGACGTCGCCGGCCTCGCCGAGATCGCGGCCGTGAGCGCGTGCGGAGCCGAGGCGCGGCCGCCGTTCGTCCTCCTCGTCGCCCCACCCCCGATCGGGCGGCTGACGGACGCGCTCGCCGAGGCGTCCTACGGGCCCGGGGCGGAGGCGTCACGCCGGCTCGCGCCGCTACTTGCGGCCGCGGCCGAGCGCGCGCCGTTTCCTTGTGGGTTCCTCGACGCCGGCGCCGTGACGGCGCTCTCTGAGGCCGACGGAATCCATCTCGATGCGATCGGGCACGAGGCACTCGGCCGGGCGGTGGCGCAGGCGCTGCGGCCCCTGCTAGCGAAGAGCGGGTAAGACCTCCGCTGCAAAGAGCTCCAGCGAGCGCATCACCTTCTCGTGTGGCAGGTTCCCGAAGGCGAAGAGGAGGCAGATCTGGCGCAGCCCGAGCTCCTCGACCTGTGCGAGCAAGTGCTCGCGAACCGTGTCCGGCGAGCCGCAGACGACGATGCCCGCGTTCCGGATGTCCTCGAATGTTTCCGGGGCCTCCATCGAGCGGGCGAAGATCTCCCGATGGAAGGCATAGCTGTCCGGCAGCAGCGCCGGGTCGGGCGGCATCGCCGCGTCGGCGAAGAGGAAGAGCATGTGCGAGAGCGCCGGATCGCAGTCCGCCACCGCCTCCTCGTCCGAGGGGGCGACGTAGACGTTGCGGAAGAGCATGAATGTCTCGCGACCGATCGGTGCCGGGGACTCTCCGGCCAGCCCGAGATAGTGGTCGAGCTTTTCGCGAACGACCGCCGTCGGCAGGAAGATCGTCGACATTCCGAAGCCCTGGGAGGCGACCCACTCGATTGTCGCCGGACTCTCGGCCGCGGCCCAGACCGGAGGGTGCGGCCGCTGCAGCGGCCGCGGGTACACGGCGGTACGCCCGAGCGAGTAGAAGTCGCCGTGGTGCTCGAACTCGAGCTGCGTCCATGCTTTCAGCATCAGCTCCATGCCCTCCTGGAAGCGTGGGCGCAACTCGTCGAAGTCCATGCCGAGCTTCGTCACCTCCTGGAAGTCGACGCCGCGCCCGACCCCGACCTCGAGCCGTCCCCCGGAGAGCGTGTCGAGCATCGCCGCCTCCTCGGCGAGCCGCAGCGGCTCGTGGAAGGGAACGACGTTGACCATGACGCCGATCCGGATCCGCTCGGTGCGCGCCGCCAACGCCCCGAGCATGACGTTCGGCGACGGGAGCAGGTTGTAGGCGGTGAAGTGGTGCTCGGAGAGGAAGATTCCGTCGAACCCGAGGCGCTCCGCGAAAAGCCACTCCTCCATGTGCTCGGCGTAGACGCGCGCCGCGAGCTCACGATCGTAGGCGCGCGGGTCGTTGTCGTGGGGGTAGTGGCAGAGGTCGAAGATCGAGACGCCGAGCCGGTCGAGCTGGGAGAGCGGCGCGGATATGGCTAGACCTCTACCTCTAGCTGGCCGTTGACGACGCGCACCGGGTAGACGTTAACCGGCTCGGTCGCCGGCGCGGCGAGCACCGCCCCCGTGCGGACGTCGAACGCGGAGCCGTGGCAGCTGCAGACGAGCTTGCTCCCGTCCAGCCAGCCGTCGCTGAGCGGGCAGGCCTGGTGGGGGCACTCGTCGTCGAGCGCGAACCACTCGCCGCCGGCACGCGCGAGCGCAAGGTAGACATCGCCCGCCTGCGCCTCGCGCACCTCGCCGTCCTGTCCCTCGGCCGATCCGACCGATACCCATTCCGCCATCGCTGCCTCCTGTTACTAGAGGTGGTGCAGGTACTCGCGCAGCTCCCAGTCGGTCGTCCACTCCCCGAAGCGGTCGAGCTCGTACTCCTTCATCATCCTGAACGTGTCGACGAGCTCCTTCCCGAGCGCGTCGACGAAGAGCTCATCCGCTTCGAGCGCGGCGAGCGCCTCCGGTAGCGTCCTCGGGACCGCCGGGCCGAGCTGCTCCTCGGGCAGCTCGTAGATGAAGCCGGCGAGTGGTGCCGGCGGCTCGAGCTCGCGGCGGATCCCGTCGAGGCCCGCGGCGAGCGCGGCGGCGTAGGCGAGGTACGGATTCGCCGAGCCGTCGCCGACGCGCACCTCCGCCCGCGTCGCGCGGCCGCGGTCGCGGGGTACGCGTACGAACGTGAGGCGGTTGTCGTGGCCCCAGCAGACGTGGGTCGGAACGAGCGCGTCCGGCGTGATCCGCCGGTAGGCGTTCACGGTCGGGTTGAAGAACGCCATCAGCGCAAGCGCGTGCTCGAGCACCCCCGCGACGAAGTGGCGGGTGACGTCGGCCAGCCCGTCCTGCCCCTGCGGGTCGAGGAAGGCGTTCGCACCGTCGGCGTCGGAGAGGGAGATGTGGAGGTGGAACCCCGACCCTTCGTCGTCGTTCCAGGGCTTGCCGATGAACGTAGCGAGCATTCCTTCACGCGCCGCCGACTCCTTGACGAGCCACTTGAGGCGAAAGGCGCGGTCCGCGGAGGCGACTGCCGGAGCGTGCGCAATATTGATCTCGAACTGGCCGCGACCGAATTCGTGGTTGCCGGCGAGCACCTCGAGGCCGAGGTCGTCGGCGGCCTGCATCATCCGACCGAGGATGCCGCGCGGGTCGGCACGGTGGCCGACCGTATAGACGTTCGAGTCGCGGTTGACGTAGCGGCGCCAGCCGCCGGGGGCCGACTCGTCGGGCTCACAGAGGTAGAACTCGAGCTCGGGCCCGACGAGGGGTAACAGGCCGAGCTTCTCGTATTCGGCCACGACGCGCTTCAGCGCTCCCCGGCTGTCGATCCCGTACGGCTCGTGGGTGTCCACCCGTTCGAGGTCGGCGATGCAGGCGGCGACGGTCGGCTCCCAGGGGATCCGGACGAGAGTGGAGAGGTCGGCACGGGCTGCGATGTCCTCGAATCCCGTCTCTGGCCCGGCAACGACATTGTGCGCGAGATCGGTCGTCATGATCGCACCGACGAAGTGGACGCACTCCTCGGCCGCGTCGTCGAGCTGTGCGAGGGGCAGGTCTTTCCCGCGGGCGACGCCGTACAGGTCCGCATACTGCAGCCGGACCGTCTTGACCCCTTCGAGACCGCGGTTGCTCTCCATCGTCCTCCTGTCGTCAGCGCGTCGTGACGCGCACCGGCATCCGCTTGAGCGCGTTCGTGAAGTTGGTCCGCATTCGCTCGACGGGGCCCGTGGGCTCCATGTCGGCGATCCGTGGCAGCAGCATGTCGAACATCACCTGCACCTCGAGCTTCGCGAGGTGCGCGCCGAGGCAGTAGTGCGGCCCGCCGCCGCCGAAGACGACGTGCCGGTTCGGGGAGCGGCCCACGTCGAAGCGGTACGGGTCGTGGAAGACCTCCTCGTCGAAGTTCGCCGAGATGTACCAGACGACGACCTTGTCGCCCGCCCGGATCTGCTGCCCGCGCAGCTCGACGTCCCGGGTGGCGGTGCGGCGGAAGTGGAGCACGGGCGTCGCCCAGCGCAGGATCTCATCCGCCCCGGTCCGCCCGAGCAGCTGCGGCTCCTCCTCGAGCCGGCGCCACTGGTCGCGGTGCTCCATCAGCGCGTGCATCCCGTGCGCGATGGCCTGCCGCGTCGTCTCGTTGCCAGCGACGACGAGCAGAACGAACATCGCGTCGAGCTCCTGGGTGGTCAGCTTCTCGCCGTCGACCTCGGCGTGCACGAGTTTCGAGACGAGGTCGTCGCGCGGCTCCGTCCGTCGCTGCTCGGCGAGCCACTGGCCGTAGTGGATGATCTCGAGCGCGCTCGGGCTCCGGAAGTGCACCAGCCGGTACGCGTCGGATTCGGGGCTGTCGAGAAGGACGCTCGTGAGCTCGGGGTCGGTGTTGCCGATGCAGCCGTCGCCCCACTCGATCAGCTTCGGCGTGTCGACCTCGGGCACGCCCAGCAGGCGCGCAAGCACGCGGATCGGCAACTCCTTCGCGATCTCCTCGACGAAGTCGAACTCGCCGAGCGGCAGCGCACGGTCGAGCACCACCTGCGTGAGCGCGCGCAGCGCCGTCTCGTACGTACGCACCGTGCGCGGCGTGAACGGCTGCGAGACGAGGTCGCGCAGGCGCGAGTGGCGTGGCGGGTCGAGCAGGATCATCGACCGGCGCGCCGTCAACTCCTCGTCGTTCATGTCCTCGAGAGCGATCCCGCCGGTCTCGGACGAGAAGGTCTCCGTGTCCTTGTGCACGGCGACGAGGTCGTCGTGCTTGGTCACGCACCAGAAGCCCTCGCCGAGCGGCCAGTCGTACCAGTGGACGGGCGCCTCGCGGCGGAGGAGCGCAAAAGTGTCGTGCGGGACGTGCGCGGCGAACACGTCGTTCTCGAGGTCGACGTCGGCCAGGGTCAGATCGGTGGCGCTCAACGGGCACTCCCTTCCAGGATCTGCAGGGTCTTCAGGTCGCTGTAGAAGTCGAGGGCGTAGTCGCCGCCCTCGCGCCCGATGCCGCTCCAGCCGATGCCGCCGAACGGCGCCGTCAGGTCGCGCACGAGGAACGTGTTGACCCAGACCGTGCCGGCGCGGACGGCACGGCCAACACGCTCGGCGCGCTCGCGCGAGCGCGTCCAGACGGTGCCCGCGAGGCCGTACCGGGTCGAATTCGCGAGCGCGACCGCCTCCGCCTCGTCGCGGAAGGTCTGGAAGCAGAGGACGGGGCCGAATACTTCGCGCTGGACGATCTCGGAGTCGTTCGAGCGCGGCTCGATCAGCGTCGGCTCGTACCAGAGGCCGCCGCGCGCCGCGACCGTGCCGCCTCTGACGATCCGGTCGCCGTTCGCGCGCGCGCGCTCGACGAAGCCGTCGACGCGCTCGAGGTGCTCGCGGTGGATGAGGGGCGAGATCGTCGTCTCGTCGTCGCGCGGGTCACCGAGAACGTGCTCGTCCACGGCGGCGTGGAAGCGCTCAAGGAAGTCCTCGCGGACGGACTCCTCGACGAGGATCCGCGTCCCGGCCATGCAGTTCTGGCCCGAGTCGTCGTACATGAGCGCCGCCTTCGCCGCGGTCGCGTCGAGGTCGGCGTCCGCGAAGACGACGAGCGGGCCCTTGCCGCCGAGCTCGGCGGTGAAGGGGACGAGGTTGCGGCCGGCTGTCGAGGCGATCAGCCGGCCGGTCTCGGAGGAACCGGTGAAGCTGACCCTGCGCACACGTTGATGCGCGACGAGCGCCGCGCCCGCCTCCTCGCCGATCCCCTGGACGACGTTGAAAACGCCCGCCGGCAGCCCGGCCTCGCCCGCGAGGTCGGCGAGCAGCGAGCAGGAGAGCGGCGCCCACTCCGGCGGCTTCAGGATCACCGTGCAGCCGGCGGCCAGCGCGGGCGCGGTCTTCCAGGTCGAGAGCATGAAGGGCGCGTTCCACGGCGTGACCACGACGGCGGGGCCGGAGGGTATGCGCAGGACGCGGTTCTCGGTCCCGTTCGAGGTCCAGGTGCGCTCGGCGTAGTTCTCGGCGAGCTCGGCGTACGCGCGGAAGTTGCGGGCGCCGCGGCCGATCACGCGCGCCCTGAGGGAGCGCTCGAGCATCGCCATGTCGAGACACTCGACGGTCGCAAGGCGCTCGACGTTCGCGTCGATCAGGTCGGCGAGACGGCGCAGGTGCTCGGCGCGGCCGGCCGGCCCGAGCGCCGCCCAGGCTTCGAACGCCTTCTCGGCCGCCTGCACCGCGAGCTCCGCTTCCCGCTCTCCGCCGCGCGCGACTTCGGCGAGCGGCTGCTCGTCGATCGGCGAGACGACTTCGAAGCGCTCGTCGCTCACCACGCGCTCGCCGCCGATGAAGTGGTCGGGCGAGACCTGGATGCCGGCGACGGTGCTCATCCGGTGAACTCCAGGGAAGCAGGGTCCATGTTGCCCACGCCGCCGTCGACACCGACGACGGCTCCGTTCACGAACGAGGCCTCGTCCGAGAGCAGCCACGCGGCAGTCGCCGCCACCTCCTCCGGCCGGCCCGGCCTGCGGAGCGGGTTCGTGCGCGCCACGCGCGCGTACCCCTCGACCGGGTCGTCCGCAAGCTCGCGCATGGCGGCGTCGGCCATGTCGGTGCGGATCCAGCCGGGGCAGACGCAGTTCGCGCGCACGCCCTGGGGGCCGTGGTCGAGCGCGATGCACTGCGTCAGCATGACAAGGCCCGCCTTCGACGACGCGTACGCGGCCGAGGCGGGTGCGGCGCGCAGGCCGCCGAGGGACGCGATCGTGACGATGGCGCCGCGTGTCTCGAGGAGCTGTGGCAGCGCCGCTCGGCAGGTTAGGAACGCGCCGGTGAGATTCGTCGCGAGCACTCGCTCCCAGCGCTCGAGCGTCTGCTCGAGCACAGTCCCGCCCGCGCCGGCCCCGGCGCTGCAGACGAGCGCCGACACCGGTCCGAGCCTCTCTCGGACGGTAGCGAGCAGCCCCGCCACCTCGCCCTCGTCGCGCATGTCTGCCTGGACCGCGAGCGCTCCAGTCTCAGCCGCCACCGCGTCGAGCGGCTCGCGCCGGCGGCCGCTGATGCAGACCGCGTAGCCCTCGCGCGCGAGCCGGCGCGCGACCGCCGCGCCGATCCCGCTGCCGCCGCCCGTGATGAGCGCCACCCCGCTCATAGCTGCGCGACCGTCTCCAGGTCGTCCACGCTGTACGCGAACGCGAAGCGAAAGCCCTTGCCGACGCGCACCGGCGCGAGCGCGGTGAACTCCTCGTGCGGCGCCTCGTACAGCTCCAGCTCGGCGCGCCCCTCCCACACCGTCGAGCCGGAACGATCGCGCGAGAGCGCGCGCACGAGCTCGTGCACGGCCGGATCGTCGTGGCGGCCGGCTTCGAGCCGCGGGAAGTGACGAACGTTCACGATCGGTGGGTCGTTGTGCGTCGGGCCGCCCTCGCTCTCGCGCTCGAGTGTGACCGCGCCCCAGGCGAGCCGTCGCTCGTTCGCGGTCAGCGTCGCGGCGAAGCGGCCGCCCGGCCCGAGGGGCGGCGCGGCCGGTGAGACGACTGGGAAGCTCCGCGTCAGCTCGATCCGACCGAGCTTCTTCGGGAACCCCTGGATCCAGCCGCGCACGAGCGCGACGTCCTTGTCCACCCAGATGTACGGACACGTCGTCACGAGCTCACCGTTGAGGAGCGCGTTCACGACGAGAAAGAACTCGCGGTACTGGCCGCGCACCGGGTCGTCGAGCTCGTCGCCGCCATCCGTGCACCACTGCCAGTCGACGAAAAGCGCCGCCGCCCTCCCCGGATCCTCCCCGTACGGCTCGAGCCCCGGCGGGAGTACCGCGGCGACCGCGCCCGGGTCGGCCCAGTACTCGAGCACGAGGAACTCCCCCGCGTAGTGCCAGGGGGGTGCCGGGACGAGCGACGAGCGCCCCTCCGGTGAGCGCGGCAGCGAGTAACCCTCGAGCGGCGGCACTAGTCCTCGAGGAACTGCTCGACGAGCGACTCCGGGAACGTCTTGTCGGCGATGTTGTACGCGAGCGCGGTCATCCGGTACGAGTCGGAGAGGTAGAAGCGCTCGTAGAGCTCGCCGCGGCCGCCGAGGTCGGAGCCGAGGTAGTCCCAGGCGAGCCGGAAGAGCCGGATGCGCCGTTCGGCGTCCGCGCCGGCCGCCTGGTAGTACGTGTCGATGAGGGGGCGGAGTGGCCCCTCGAGGTCTGCCTTCGACGGGGTGGCCATGAAGCCGCCGCCGCCGATGAGCTGGAGCAGCTCGTTCGCCTTCGGGATCCATTTCGGCATCTCGCCCCGGAGCGCGAGGAAGGGCCGGTCGTCCGGATACCAGACGCCGCCCTCGTCCTCGTAGGAGCCCGCCTCGGCCGAGACGATCGCGGAGCGCGTCAGCTCCATCATGTTCCAGATCTGGCCGAGCTTCTCCTGGACGTGGTCGAAGCGCGTGACTCCCGTCGTCTTGCCGATCGTGTGCCCGATCCCGAACGCGAAGGCCAGCTTCACGTAGGCGCGCGTGAAGGCCTGGTGCATGATGTGGCCGCGCCAGCCGGTGTCGGTAATCACCTCGGAGTAGCCGACCGTGTCGCCGTCGAGGAACACGCGGTCCTTCGGGATCTCGACGTTGTCGAAGATCACGACGCAGTCCATCTCGTCGAAGCGCGACGAGAGCGGATAGTCGTAATGGTTGCGCTGCTTCGAGTAGCTGTCGCGGCAGATGAACTTCAGCCCCGGCGTTGCGATCGGGATCGCGAAGGCGAGCGCGTAGCGGCCGTCCTGCGGGCGGATGTCCGAGCCCGGGTAGCAGAGGAGGTCGTCGGCGAACGGCGCAAGCGTCGCAAGCATGCGCGCGCCTCGCACGACGATCGAGCCGGCAGTCTCGTCGACCTTGTGCAGCGAGACCTCGCCCATCGCCTGCTCGGCCTCCGGCTTCGTCCGGTCGACTTGCGGATTCATCAGCGCGTGCGTCGTCGAGAGGTCGGCATCGCGCATGTGCTTCTGGTAGGCGACGAGGCTCTCAGCCCCATGCTCGTTGCCGCGCCGCGCCCAGACGTCGGAGCGGCCGGCGAAGCACGCAAACGTGACGTTGAGGTAGTCGGGCGTACGACCCATGATCCCGCCCGAGAACGCGGCGGTGGTCTCGATCGCGCGGCGTCGGCGCTCGAGGTCGTCGCGGGTGCGCGGGATCAGGTGCGTGACGTTCACCAGCTGCCCGTCGTCGGGCGAGGGAGCGAGCATCTCGTCGGCGTGCTCGTGCTGAAGGTCGTAGACGCGCGCCATCGAGAGCCCCGCGGCGCGCAGGTCGGGATGCTCGAGCGGGTGCGTGATCTTCTCGCCGTTGAGCCAGATCTCGCGCTCGCCCGCGTTCAGGCCCTCGAGGTACTGCTCGCCGGTCCGCGCCGCAACGCCGGTCTTCTCGTCGGTCGTCGCCATCTACCGGTTCTCCCTTCCTGTCACCGTCGTCTCGTCCACGGGCGGCAGCCCTTTCCCGAGCGCCTCGAGTCCCTCGCGCTCGGCCCGGACGGCGGCGGTGTCGAAGCGGAAGTAGGACCGCGGCGGCAGGATCCCCCAGACGTTCGACGAGTGCGCGTCGTCGGGCCAGTCACGCGGCTCGTGGTCCGCCTCGAGCTGCTCCATGTCGCAGAAGATCTCGACGAACAGCTCCTCCTCGGGGATGCGCACGTAGGCGCTCAGGTTGCGTCCAAGGCCGTGCCGGAGGGGGCCCCATGCAATCCAGCGGCCGTGCTGGGCGAGGTGGTCGAGCGCGACGCGGAGCTCGCCCCAGTCGACGAGCTCGAGCGCGATGTGGTGGATGTGCGGGTGGCCCTTGCCGACGAGCGCGAGCACGTGGTGGTCGGCGTTGCAGTGGAGCCAGATCCCCTCGTCGCCGAGCCGGTCAGTGATACGCATCCCGAGCACATCCGTATAGAAGGCCGCCTGTCCTACGAGGTCTCCCGTGAGGAAGTTCGTGTGCCCGAGCTTGCGCGGTCGGAACCCTGGCAACTCCCTCGTCGAGCGGGCGACGTCCGGTCGCGGATCGTCCGGCGTACGGTAGGGCACGAGCTCGACGCCAAAACCGTCGGCGTCCGCGAGGTGGAGCGCGCCGTCGCGCTGCTCGTACGGGACGCGGTGCCGGTCGAGGTGCGCAGCGGCATCGCCGAGCGAGCAGGTGCGCGCGAGCTCGAATGCCTGGTGGTCGTAGCCCTGCTCTCCGCCCGCGACAAGCTCGAGCGAGTACGGCTCGTAGCCACAGGCGAGGAACGTGCGATCGCCACGCCGCTCGCGCTCGGTCAAGCCGAACTGGATCGTCCAGCGCGCCGCAGCGTCGTCGAGATCTGAGACCCGAAGGCAGACGTGGTCGATTCGCCTGAGCGCGATCACGATTGGATACATTATGCTCCCGCCGCAGAACCCGTCAAGGAGGGATCGTGAGCGATACTGACCCGCGGCGGGAGCGCGCCCTCGCGCGGCTCGCCGAGCTCGACGACGAGCCGGGTGGCGCCGCCTTTCTCGCCCGCATGGGCGTCCTGGGCGACTGGATTGTGGACTTCGCATTCGGCGACGTCCACACGCGCCCCGGGCTCGACGCACTAACGCGCGAGCTGCTGATCGTGGCGATGCTGACAACGCTCGGCGGCTGCGAGCCGCAGGTGCGCGCACACCTGCTCGCGGCTCGCGCGGCCGGCGCGTCCGACGAGCAGCTCGAAGAGACGGTCCTCCAGACCACGCCGTACGCCGGCGTCCCGCGCGCCGTGAACGCGATGAAGGAGCTGCGGAC
>DASSLB010000333.1:0-10727 GCA_035689945.1 Gaiellaceae bacterium
CTGCGCCGGCGGCACCGCGAGCTTTCGAGTTAGACCACGGAGACGAGGACGCTCTGAAGCGTCTCGTCGTCGTGCGCCCAGTGCAGCGTGCTCCACGGGCTCGGGAGCGGCTCCGCCCGTCTGGCCTGGAGGCGAGCCGCCGCCTGCTCGGCGACGGCCAGCGATTCACGGGTGGTCACCATCCGCTCGCGGCACGAAAGCCTCAGGCTGACGGTCTGGGCGCGCAACCGTCGCGCTTCTCGCCGCACTTCGCGCGCTTCGTCGATCAATGCAGCCAAGGCCCCAGCTGCTCCTCGAGCTCCCGACAGCCTCGTGGCGCGACGATGCGGCGCTTCAGCTTGCGTCCTTCGACCACGCAGATCGTCGGTACCTCGCCGATCAGGAACTTCTCCGCGAGGTCCGGCCGCCGATCGACCGAGACCCGCGTGAGATCGAACGTGTCATGGTTGCGCCTCCGCTGCAACACCTGCGCGATGAATCCCTCGACGCGACGACAGCGCCCCGAGAGGGGCGAGTAGAAGAACACGAGCCGCGGCCGGAGTTCCGTGCGCGCCGCCGACTGGGGCTCCGGGACACTTGCCACGTACATCTCGTTACCCAACCAGGCGATCGTTGAACCTCGGTTCAACCGACACGCTCGGCCGAGATGAGGAGGATCGCGCCGTCCGGCTCCTCCGCGTCGGGCCGGGTCCGGAGAGGCGCAAAGACGATCCGGACATGCACCGGCTTGCCGCGCCGGTCGTGCCCGTCTAGCTCGAGGTCGGGCGTCTCGGAGCCCGACACGATCCGGCGGATCGGGTCGCGCAGCAGTTGGACGGGCATAGCGATGTCGAGATTGAGCAGCTGCTTGCCCTCGACCTCGTCGTCCCGAAGGCCCCACAGCTCGGTTGCGCGCCGGCTCCACGCCATGATCTGCAGCCCGCGGTCGACGACGACGACGCCTTGCTGGACACTCGAGAGAACGGAACCGAGGAGTGAATTCGCCTGCACCGTCTCGTCCGTCCGGTCGCGAAGCTCGTAGTTCATCGTCTTGAGCTCTTCGTTCGTCGCCTGGAGCGCTTCGTTCATCGTCTCGAGCTTTTCGTTGGTCGACTGCAGCTGTTCGTTCGTCGTCTCGAGCTCTTCGTTCGTCGACTGCAGCTCCTCGTTCGTCGTCTCGAGCTCGTCGACCGTCGACCGCAGCTCGTCGTATGCCGTCTCGAGCTCGCGGCGGGTTCGTTCGAGATCCGCTTCGAGCACGCGGTGCTGGGTGGGGTCGACGAAGTCGGGATCGGGCTCGCTCATCGAGGCATCGCTGCCCCTGCAGCACGGTCGGAGCGATCGCGTCGAGCGGAAGAACCTCGTCCACGCCGCCGGCGAGGATCGCCGCGCCCGGGATTGCAGCGCACGGGCCGCTCGTCCATTCTTATGGTGTCTCCCCCGGCAGCCGGCCGAAACTGACTAGGTTCCGCGGGTGACGACCGTCCCTCGGCGGCTGACGTTCGGCGAACACGCCGACGCCTACGAGCGTGCACGGCCGGAGTGGCCGGAGGATGCCGCGCGCTGGCTCGTTTCCGAGGGCGCTTGGCGCGTCGTCGAGCTGGGCGCGGGCACCGGGAAGCTGACCAGGGCGCTTGCCGGGCTCGACGTGCGGGTCGTCGCCGTCGAGCCGGATCCGCGCATGCTCGCCGTGCTCCACGAACGAGGGCTCGAAGGGATCCAAGGCACCGCCGAGGCGATTCCCTTCGGCGATCGGGAGGCGGACGGGGTGGTGGCTGGTTCGAGCCTCCACTGGTTCGAGTTCGACCAAGCGTTGGCGGAGATTCACCGCGTTCTCCGGCCGGGCGGGCGGTTCGGCTTCGGCTGGAACCATCGCGACGTGCGTCATCCGACGATCGCCGCGATGTCGGAGGTGATCTACTCGAGCCGCCCGTCGCGCCAGACGTCGGGCTGGCAGCGCCGCGACTGGCCAAGCGAGGTCGCGCGGACGGGGCTCTTCGGCGAGGTCGAGCAGGTGGTGTTCGAGCACATCCACGAGCTGCCGCGCGAGGCGCTCGCGGATCACCTGCTGTCGTATGCCGGCCTTGCGGCGCTGCCCGAGGACGAGCGCCGGCGGGAGTTCGCAGCGGTCGCGGAGATCCTCGACAGGGATTCGTCACTGCACGACGGCGACCGCCTCCGTCTGCCGTTCGTGGTCGACGCCTACCGCGCGGCGCGAGCCTGAATCCGCCTCGCTTCGGGGCACGGCCTACTCAGAGAGGAACTAGCCGCGTGCCTGTTGCCTTGAACGTCGCGTAGGCGATGCCGCCGTCCGCAAGCTCGAGCCGCTCGGCGGAAGCGGAGGTGACTTCGGCCGTCACCGGCCCGACGCGCACGCGCACTCGGTTCGCAACCTCGACGAGGGAGCCAACCTGGCCGCGGACGACGTTGAGTGCTGAGTCGGCGTCCGTTGCGTGCGTCCGGGCCACCGACACCTCCCACGGATAGACCACGACGCCTACGTCCCCTTCGGCCTCGTCTGCGGAGTAGAGGTCTTCGCCACTTTCGAGGCGGATCGCGGTGAGTGCGCCCGCTCCGCGGCGAGCATGTCCGCGCAGGAGGTTCGCCCCCGTGAAGGAGGCGACGAATGCGTCACGCGGCCGGGCGACGAGCTCGGCCGGCGACCCGAGCTGCCGGAGCTGCCCCTCGACGAGAACTCCGACCTCGTCGGCCAGCGCGGCCGCATCCTCGTAGTCATGCGTGACGAGCAGCGTCGGCAGGGCCAGCTCGCGCAGCAGCTCCGCCAGCTCGTGCCGCACTTCCGACTTCGTGTGCGCGTCGAGCGCCGCGAGCGGCTCGTCGAGGAGGAGCACCGCCGGCTCGCGTGCGAGCGTTCGCGCGAGCGCGACGCGCTGCCGCTCGCCGCCCGAGAGCTCCTCGGGATGCGCCGAGGCGAGGTGTGCGATCCGGAACCGCTCGAGCAGCTTTTCCACGGAGCGGCCGCCGGCGCCGAACGCGACGTTCCCGCGCACGCTGAGGTGCGGGAAGAGAGCGTAGTCCTGGAAGACGAGGCCGACACGCCGCCGTTCGGCCGGCAACGAGACGCGAGCCTCCGTGTCGAGCCATCGCTCGCCGTCGAGTGAGACGCGCCCGCGAGACGGCTCGAGGAGACCGGCGATGACGCGCAGGACCGACGTCTTGCCGGCGCCGGACGGACCGACGAGCGCGACGGTGCGCGAGACGTCGAGCGCGAGCTCTAGCGCGAAGGCGCGAAGAGGAAGCGTGAAGTCGGCCTGGAGGGTTGCCATTGGAGGGTGATCCTGAGCGCCACGAGCAGGGCGCCGCTGACGACGACGAGGAGCGCGCTCATCGCGAGCGCCGTTGTGAAGTCGAGGTTGAACTCGGTGTAGATCGCGACCGGCAGAGTCTGCGTCACTCCCTGCAGGCTGCCGGCGAACATGATCGTCGCGCCGAACTCGCCGAGCCCGCGGGCGAACGAGAGCGCTTCGCCCGCAGCGAGGCCGCGCCGCGCGAGAGGGAGGACGATGCGGAAGAACGTCCTCGGGCGTCCGGCGCCGAGCGTGCGCGACGCGGCCACGAGGTTGGGGTCGACCGCCTCGAAAGCGGCGATCGCCTGCCGCACGTAGAACGGGCTCGACACATAGGCGACGGCGATGACGACGGCCGTCTGCGTCAACCCCAGCTGAACTCCGAGTGCGTCGAGCGTCCCGCCGAGCAGTCCGAGGCGGCCGAAGGCCGCGATCAAGCCGATGCCGGCGACCGCGGGAGGCAGGACGAGCGGCAGCTCGACGAGCACGACCGCGAGCGAGCGCCCCGGAAAGCGGCGCGTCGCGAGAACGTACGCGGCCGGTGTGCCGACAAGGAGCACGAGTGCCTGCGCGATCGCACTCGTCTTCAGGCTGAGGACGAGCGCGTCGGTCACGACCGGATGTGAGAGTTGCGCGACGAGCTTCCCGGGCGAAACTCGCGCGAAGATCGCGACGATCGGGAGCAGCAGGAAGCCGAGCGCGACAGCCGCAGCCGCGAAAACGGCGACTCCGGCGAGTCCGCGCCGGATCAGTGCGGGATCCGCAGGAAGCCTGCCGCGCGCAGCTTCTTCTGCGCCGGCTTGCTCAGGAGTCGCTGGATCCATGCCTTCGCCGCCTGCAGGTGGTTGCTCGACTTGACCGCGGCCGCCGCGTAGAGCACCTGCGGCTCCGCCGACTTCGGAATGCCCAGCAGCGAGACCTTGCCGGCGACGGTCTTGGCGTCTGTCGCGTAGACGAAGCCGGCGTCCGCTTCGCCGAGTGTGACCTTCGCGAGGACCTCGCGCACGTCCGTCTCCTGGCTCACCGCCTTGCCGACGAGGTCGGAAAGCCCCATCCGCGCGAGCACCTTGCGCGTGTAGTCGCCGACCGGTACCCCGGCCGCCGCCATCACGATCTTCAGGCCCTGCCGCTCGAGTCCCTGGACGCTGCCGATGTGGAGCGGATCGCCGTGCGCAATCACGACGACGAGCCGGTTCGACGTGAAGACGACCGGCCGGGTGACGAGGCCCTTCCTGTGTAGTTGCCAGGGCAGTGCGGTGTTGGCCGATGCGAACACGTCGGCGGGCAGACCCTGTTCGATCTGCGCCGCCAACGTGTTCGAGCCCCCGAAGGAGTAGCGCCCGTGCGGGTCGATGCTCGGGAGGACGTTCGTGAGCGATGCCGCGGCAAACACGGTGAGGCGCGGAGCCTTCGCCTGCGCGGCGAGGACGGAGGACGCAGCGGCGAGCCCGACCGCGAGGGCCGCGGCAAGGACGCGCAGCCTCATGCCTCCACCATCACCGAGGTCGACTTGACGACCGCCGTGGCCGCCATCCCCGGCTTGAGCCCGAGCTCCTCGACCGCGTCTGCCGTTACGACGGCGACGACACGGGCCGGCTCGGTGACGGTCAGCTCGACCTGGGCGAGCAGACCTTCGACGCGAACGTCGGTCACGGTTCCGCGCAGGCGGTTCCGTGCGCTCATGTGGTGCGCGCCGCCGCTCCCGCGGAGCCGTTCGATCTCCTCGGGGGCTACGAGGCGCCGGTTCGCCTTGTCGCGCTTGGTGCGGATCCGACCGTCACGATCCCAGCGCCGGAGGGTGTCGACGCTGATCCCGAGCTCTCGCGCTGCCTCGGTTGCCGTGTAGGCGTGCTTCGGCATGCTTCGAGCATATACATAGGCGTTGCCTAGGCGGAAGGATTGCGGATCCCGATCGCTCCGATCAGGCCGCCGCAGATCAAGAGCCCGGCGACAGCACCCATCGTCACGTGGAATCCATGCGCGGTGAGGTGGTCGCCGCCGCCGGCAGCTGCGATGCCGAGCACCGCGATCGCAAGGAGGCCGGCGACCCTCGCCACTGCGTTGTTCACGCCTGACGCGACGCCCGCGTCGCCAGGCCCGGCGTCGGCGAGCACCGTCGTGGTGAGCGGGGCGACCGTCAGGGACAGACCAACCCCGAAGACGAGCAGCGCCGGGAGGATGTCGAGCCAGTAGTTCGGGTGCTGCGGAAGGCGGAGGTAGTCGAGCACGGCCGCACCCGCGACGACCGGGCCGAGCGACATGAACAGCCGTGGCCCGTACTGCATCGAGAGGCGTCCCATCCGCGGCGAGAGGACGAACATCACGATCGTCGTCGGGACGAGCGAAAGGCCGGCGTGGAGGGCCGGATAGCCCGCGAACTCGATCAGGAAGAGCGTCAGGAACGTGCTCAGTGCGGAGAGCCCTCCGTAGACCGAGAGCGTCTCGACGTTCGTGACCGAGAAGTTGCGCAGACGGAAGAGGCGCAGCGGGAGCATCGGCATTGGCGTTCGGAGCTCGTAGGCGACGAAGGCGCCCAGGAGGGCGAGCCCGCCGATGAAACCGCCGAGGATGAGCGGATCTCCCCAGCCGAGCTGTGGCTGTTCGATGAAGCCGGCGACGAGCAGACCAAGCCCAGCCGTGCAGAGGATCGCGCCCGGCACATCTACCCGCAGGTCCTGCCGTCGCCCTTGGTGCATCCCGCCCAGTCGCATCAGGATCAGGAGCGTGAGCGACGCGATCGGGATATTCATGAGGAAAACGACCCGCCAGCTCGAGACGTCGACCAGCCACCCGCCGAAGGCCGGCCCGATCAGGAAGGAGATCCCGGTCCAGGACGTCCATTGACCGATGGCATTGCCTCGTGCGGTGCCTGAGAAGGTGGCCGTGAGCAGTGCGAGCGAGGCGGGGGTGAGGACCGCGCCAGCGATCCCCTGAATGCCGCGGAAGACGATGAGCGCCGGCGCGTCCGGGGCGATCGCGCAGAGCACCGAGGCGCCCGCGAAGAACGCCACGCCGATCGCGAAAACCCGCGACTCCCCGAAGATGTCGCCGAGCGAGCCGCCCACCAGGATCAGCGAGCCGAGCGTGAGTAGGTAGGCGTCGACCACCCACTGCTGCGTGGCGAGCCCGCCCCCGAGATCGTGCTGGATCGCAGGCAACGCGACATTGACGACGGAGCCGTCGATGAACGCCATCGCCGAGCCAAGGACGCTCGCGATAAGCGTCCACCGGCCGATGTGCGAGTCCTGCAGCCGGACGGCATCTTCCATGCCCCGATCGTACGGCGGGCGGCCATCCCGACCGCCCGCCGTGGTGCAGAGCTGGGGCTAGGACGAAGGCGAGGTGGGCTGGACGCCCAGGGTGACCGAGATCTGCTTCGTCGCGCCCTGGCGCCGGACGGTGACGGTCACCGTCTCGCCCGACTTCGCGTGGAACACGGCTCCGGTGAGATCGTCGGCCGACTTGATCGACTTCCCGTCGAACGCGGTGACGACGTCGCCGACCTTCAACCCGGCCTTCGCTGCCGGCGAGTTCTTGACGATCGTCGTGATCTCCGCGCCCCCCGAGACGTCCTTGATCTTGACCCCGACGTACGCGTGCTTCACGGTGCCGCCTGCGATCAGCGTCTGGGCAACGCTCTTCGCGGAGTTGATCGGCACGGCAAATCCGACGCCGGAGTTGTCGTTCGTGTCGCTCTCGATCTGGTCGTTGATCCCGATCACGGTGTTCGTCGCGGCGTCGATCAGCGGTCCGCCGGAGTTGCCGTGGTTGATCGCAGCGTCTGTCTGGATCGCACCGGTGATCGAGAACTGGTTCGGCGCGGTGATCGTCCGGTCCGCCGCGCTGACGATTCCCGCCGTCATCGTCTCGGGGAGGCCGAAGGGGCTCCCGATGGCGACGACGCTCTGACCCGGCTGCACGGTCGACGAGTCACCGAGGGCGAGCGGGTGCAGCTTGGAGGACGACACGTCGACGTGGATAACGGCGGTGTCGGTCGACTTGTCGGTGCCGACGACCGTGGCTTTCGCGGTCGAGCCGTCCTGGAACGTGACGGTGACCGAGGTCGCATTCTCGACGACGTGCTCGGCGGTGAGGATGTTCCCCTTCGTATCGATCACGAAGCCGCTTCCCTCCGCCTGGGTCTTCTGCTGCCCCTGAGGCGCGCCGAACGGGAAGCCGTTGGGCGTGCCACCGCTTGACGTGGACTCGACGGTGATGTCGACGACGCCAGGGGCATCTTTCTTGTAGAGCTGCGTGAGCGATTCGACCGTCGAGGTCGACGAGGCGGGCTGCGCGGGAACGACGACCTTGGTTGTGGCCGGCGTCCCGGATCCGCTGGTCGTGAGCGCGTAGGTGCCCGCGCCGACGCCGATGCCGACGGCTGCGGCAACCGTGAGGGGGAGGAGGCGCCGTAGGCGCGGGTTTGCAGGACGAAGGTTCATATCTTCGGGATCTCCTTGCATCGTGTCTCTCCCAGAGTGCCCGCAATCCCTAGGAGGTGGGTGAGAGAGCAGTGAGGGTTCGGTAAGAATCGCCTGAGAAGCCTCGGCGCTGGCCAATCTCTGCGATCCTGAGCGCGTGCTCGGTGCCGCCGTCGTCGCGCTCTCGCTCGTGGGGAAGGCGCCCCCGCCGCCGAGCCGCTTCCTCGACGTCGACGCCCACCGGCACAGGGTCACGATCACGCTGATCGCCTCGTACGACGGCACGAACGGCGGTTTCAACTTCGACGGCTACTCGCGCTACCTCATGTGGACGGTGCCGCGCGGCTGGACGGTGCGCGTGGTCTGCCAGAACCGAGGGCCGCTCCGCCATTCGTGCGCGGTCGTCCAGGGTGCCGGCTCCATGAGGCCGTCGTTTCGCGGCTCGTCGACCCCGCAGCCGCGCGTGGGGCTCGAAGCGGGAGGCACCGCGCGGTTCGCGTTCCTCGCGAGCAGGACGGGCGTCTTCCGCTTCGCGTGCCTCGTGCCGGGACACGAGGACGCGCGCATGTGGGACGTGCTCAAGATCACGCGCGGCGGCAAGCCGCGCGTTGTCGACCTGCGCTCGGGCTAGCTCTCGTCGCCGCGACGGCGTAGCACTGCCACCCACCAGATCAGGATCGCGATCAGCAGGGCAAGCGGCAGAACCAGGCTGAGGATCGAGCCGGTGAGAAACGAGGCGGTCACGTCCATGAGAGCTCCTCGGGTCGGGGCTCGGGCGGAGCGTCGAGCCAGCGGTAGAAGGCGATGAAGGCGGCGATGAAGTACGCGAGCGATCCAGGCACCCACATGATCCCAGCGCCGAGCTGCTGATCGGTCAGCGACGGATACGCGGTGTAGAGAGGCGCCGACGCGAACGCGAGCACGATGGCGAGGATCCAGCTCGGGACCATCGCGGCGGCGAACCAGAACGAGCGGTGGAGGTGGTCGATCCGTGCGCGCACCGGCGGCGCGTCGAGCAGGGCGCCCCAGAACACGAGCGCGGGCGCGACGAACGACACGTGCTGGAGAATGTGGATTCCCTCGCTGCGCGCGGCCGCGTCGTACAGCTGCGGCACGTGCCAGACCCCGACTGCTGCCGACTGCACCGCGAGCGCAACCCCCGGCTGCTTCAGGAAGCCCGCGCCGCGCCGAAACGACGGCGACCGCGATAGTGCGCCGCCGACAGCGCGTCTCGCACCTAGCGGAAACGGCAGCCACATCCGCGGCCACGGTCGGCCGAGCACTACGAGCGGGGGCACGACGGTCATGAGGACGATGTGCTGCGCCATGTGCGCTGAGAGCCACTTGTCCGCCCACCCGTCGAACGGCGGCTCGAGCACGACGAACGTGAGCGCGACGCCGCTGTAGAAGCTCAGCTCGCGCCATAGCCGGATCCTCCCTCGCCGCCCGCGCGCGTACAGGGCTGCCGCCGCCCCGCACACGACGAGAGGCAGGAGGCTCATCTAGATCAGGTAGAGGATGATCCAGCTGACGACGGCGATGCCGGCCAGGAACGTCCAGTAGAAGCTGAGCCCGACGAGCTCCGCGCGGACGAGCGAGATCGGATCGCGGATGTCGTGTCCCAGGCGGCCCGGATCGCCGGATGCGTGACCGGCGGGTGCATCGCGGCCGGCGTCGACGTAGCCGCGGTAGCGCATCGACGTCGCCCAGGTCATCTCGAGCCAGAGCAGCGTGCAGAAGACGAAGAGGAACAGGAAGGCCGTCCAGCCGAAGTAGACGCTCGCGAAGCCGCCGTCGGCGGGGCCGAAGCTCTGGTGCGTCCAGGCGAAGACCTGGAGGACGAGTCCGGCGACGCCCGCGAGCAGAGCCAGGAGTCCCTTCACCCGCCACTGGTCCCGCCGCAGCGCCCGATGGTCGGTCAGCCCGAGCCGCACGAGCAGCGCGCTCGCCGCGTAACAGGCGACGACGACCGTCCCCCAGGCGACCGAGGCGTCGACGCCCTTCGGCTTCCACATCCCGGCGCTGTTCAGGGACCGGAGATAGAAGTAGGCGAAGACGAAGGCGATGAAGAAGAACGCCGTCGCGCCCGCGAGGAGATAACTCGCGGAGACGAGATTGCGGCCGAGCAGTTCGGGCGGCTCGCCCTCGACGACCTCGTAGCCCCTCCCGTCGTATGCCAGCGGCTCGGCCACTCACTCCCTCCCTGCGGGTTGCCCCGCCGGCACCCAGGTCGGCACCGGCCCCTCGCCGTAGCCGTACGGGTCGCTCGAGAAGACGGGGATACGGTCGAAGTTGTGCACGGGCACCGGCGACGGGAGCTGGAACTCGATCGAGCGCGACGCCCACGGGTTCGCCTCGGCCGGCTTCTTGACGAAGGCGAGTGACCAGACGAGGTTGAAGAGGAAGATCAGCATCGAGATACCGAGGCAGAAGGCCGAGACCGAGACCCAGTCGTTGAGGAACTGGAGGTTGCTCGCGTAGGTGACGACGCGGCGCGGCTGGCCGAGGAAGCCTGCGGCGAAGAGCGGGGCGAAGGTCGAGTTGAAGAAGACGAACATCGTCCAGAAGTGGATTTTCCCGAGCCGCTCGTTCAGCTGCCAGCCCGTCATCTTCGGCACCCAGTAATAGATCGCCGCGAAGAACGTGAAGACGAGGCCGCCCATGATCGTGTAGTGGAAGTGGGCCATCGAGAAGAAGCTGCCGTGCGTCGTGACGTCGCTCGGCACATCCGACAGGAAGACGCCCGACAGCCCGCCGAGCAGGAAGTTGAAGAACCAGGCGAGGCAGAACAGCATCGGCACGGTGAAGCGGATCTGGCCACGCCAGAGGGTCATCATCCCGCACAGGAATGTGAAGCCGGTCGGGATGGAGATCAGCTCGGTCGAGAGCATGTAGAACGGGCGCAGGTCGCCGTTGATGCCGCTCACGAACAAGTGGTGCTGCCACACGAACCACGAGAGGAGCGACACCCCGAGCAGCCCTGCGACGGAGAGCCGGTAGCCCCAGAGCGGCTTGCGCG
>DASSLB010000334.1:0-16807 GCA_035689945.1 Gaiellaceae bacterium
ACGGCGAGAAATCGACCGTAATGCGCGTGGCGAGGTCGCGCCACGATGGGCGCTCCTCAGTGGCTAGCGGCTCCACTAGAAGAGCTGTTCGGGCTCGGCCGGCTTCGAGGTCTTCTCGAGCACGCGCCGCGCGCGGCGCCCAAGGTCACGGAGATCGAGCGGCCCCTCGTCCACTGCCTTCGCCACGCGCTCCGCCAGGTCGAGTGCGTCGTCGAGGACGACGGTCGCTGTCGCCGCGTCCTGTCCCATGTCGTGGAGGATCGTCCGCTCGGTGCGGCCGGCGAGGATCGGGTCGGCAATGCCGTCGACCCAAACGCGCGTACGCCGCCCGCCTCCGCGCTCGTCGCCCGTGATCGGCTCGAGCGCGTAGATCTTGTCGGCGCGTGCCCACTTGCCAAAGCCGAGGAAGACCATCCGCATCGCGCCGTCGGTCATGTGCCGATCATCGCACGCGCGGGCGCACTACTCGAAGAACGTGTCCTCGTGAGCATACGGCGGCACGCACGTGCAGAGGATGAGGAGCTCACTCGTGCCGTCGTTCTCGACTGTGTGCCACGCGCCGGGTGGAATGAGGATCGCGTCGCCGGGGCGGACGGTGCGCGTCTCGCCGTCGACCTCGACGGTGCCGGACCCCTTCGTCACGAGATAGATCTCCTCGGTTCGGCCGTGGTAATGGAGCTGCGTCGCCTGACCGGGCTCCAGCGCGGCCTCTGCCAGGCTCTGCGCCGAGGTGTGGTGCAATTCCCGGATCGTCGATCCGTCCTTCGTCGTGAACGGCTCGGCGCGGTCGAGGCTCTGCAGATTCACAGTGCGGCTGCGAGAACCTCGGCGACGCGCGCCTGTGAGCTCGCCTCGATTCCCGTGAAGAACGGCAGCGCGAGCGAGCGCGAGCTGACATCCTCGGCGACCGGGCACAGGCCCTCGCCGAACCCGTAGCGCTCGCGCATGTACGGCTGGAGGTGAATCGAGGGGAGGTAGCGGTTGTAGCCGATCCCCTCCCGCTCGAACGCGGCGATCACCCGCTCGCGGGTCGCTGCATCCGGCAGCAGCACGACGTAGACGAACCACGACCTGGTGTGCGCCTCGTCGTCGGCGCACGGGAGCTCGACTCCTTCGATGCCGCCAAGGAGCTCGCCGTAGCGCTTCGCGGCGTCCCCGCGGAGCGCGAGGATCTCGTCGAGTCGCTCGAGCTGGCCGATCCCGAGCGCGGCTGCGATGTCGCTCAGGCGGTAGTTGAAGCCGAGCCGGACATGTTCGAGCCAGCCGCCCGGCTCGGGACGGCCCTGGTTCCGCAACGAGCGGATCAGGTGCCACTCCTCTTCCGAGTGCGTCGTCACCATCCCGCCCTCGCCGGTCGTGACCTGCTTGTTGGGATAAAAGGCGAACACGCACGACGTGCCCTGGGAGCCGATGGGGGCGCCGCGATACCCGGCCCCGAGTGCCTCGCAGGAGTCCTCGATCAGCGCAAGCCCGTGTCTGCCTGCAATCGCGCGCAGCTCGTCGAGCTCGCAGGGATAGCCGTAGATGTCGACTGCGACGATGGCCTTGGTGCGCTCGGTGACGGCGGCCTCGACCGCCGCGGGGTCGAGGTTGAGGGTTCGCCGGTCGATGTCCGCGAAGACGGGGACTCCGCCCTCGTACATGAAGCAGTTGGCGCTCGCGGCGAACGAATACGGCGACGTGATGACTTCGTCGCCCGGCCCGATGTCAGCCGAGATGCAGAGGAGATGCAGCCCCGTCGTGCCTGACGAGACCGCAGCCGCGTACGGTGCACCGACCTGCTCGGCGACGAGCTCCTCGAAGCGGTCGATCGTCGGCCCGAGCGAGAGCCGACCGGAACGCATCACTTCGAGGACGAGCTCCTCCTCCCGCTCGCCGAGGTACGGTCCCGAAAGCGGGACCGACTCCACCTCTTGTCTCACGCCTGCTTGGCGTGATTCGTGGCCGGCGCGTATTCGAGCCACTGGCTCCAGCGCTCGCTGCGCCCGTGCACGGTGTCGAGGTACGCTTGCTGGATCTCCTGGGTCACGGGGCCGGGCGGCCCGACGACCTGGTCGTCGATCTCGCGGATGGGCGTCACTTCGGCGGCCGTGCCGACCATGAAGGCCTCGTCCGCGAGGTAGAGGTCTGTGCGGATGATCGGCTTCTCGACGACGCGGTGTCCGAGGTCCTGCGCGATCTGGATCACGGAGTCGCGCGTGATGCCGACGAGGATCGAGGCGGCCAGGTCGGGCGTGTAGATGACGCCGTCGCGGACGAGGAAGATGCTCTCGCCCGAGCCGTCGGCGACATAGCCGTCGGTGGTCAGGAGAATCGCCTCGTCGTAGCCCGCGCGGTTAGCCTCACCCACCGCGAGCATCGAGTTGAGGTAGACGCCGGTCGCCTTGGCGACGTGCGGGATCACGTTCGGCCCCACGCGCTGCCAGCTCGAGACCTTGGCGCGGATCCCGTTCTGCTGCCCCTTCTCGCCGAGGTACGCGCCCCAGGGCCAGGCCATGATCGCCACGTCGACCGGGTTGCCCACCGAGGACACGCCGAGCTCCCCATAGCCGAAGAAGGCGATCGGGCGGAGGTAGCACGAGGGCAGCTCGTTGGCGCCGATCAGATCCCAGGTCGCGGCGCGCAGCTCGTCGACCGAGTACGGGAGCTCCATGTAGAGGAGCTGCGCCGAACGGTGGAACCGCTCCAAGTGGTTTGTGAGGCGGAAGACGGACGTGCCGCGCTCGGTCTCATAGGCGCGGATTCCCTCGAAGACCCCAGAGCCGTAGTGCAAGCCGTGTGTGCCGACGTGGATCGTCGCGTCGCCCCAGTCGACCAGCTCGCCGTTCATCCAGATCTTCTTGGTCTCGCGCATGTTCGGCTCGTCCCTTCGGTCGGGGATGCGGGGCATCGGAATGCTACCCGGACGGCAGGCTACGAAAGCTCCGCCGTGCGAGCCTGGGTGAGCTGCGCCAGGTCCAGCGGCGAGAGGCCGGCCATGTGCCGTTCGGAGCCGGCGCCGACCCAGACACGGTCGTGGACGAGTAGCTCCCCGGCCATCAGCACCTGCGAGATGCCGGGAGCGGGAAATGGGGCGACACCGCCGGGCTCGAAGCCGGTGGCGGCGACCACCTCGTCGGGCCTCGCCACCCGGGCGGATCGCGTCCCTGCGGCCGCGGCGACCTTGGTCTCGTCCGCGCGCCGGTCGCCGGGGACGAGTGCGAGCGTCGGGCGGCCGTCGCAGATGAAGACGAGCGACTTGACGATCTGGGCGCGAGAGCTTCCGACGGCCTTCGCCGCGGCGCCCGCGGTGGGCGTCCCCTCGGGAAACTCCTCGACCCGTGCGTCGATCCCGGCGCGTTGCAGGACCTCTGCGACGCGCGCGACGGGTTCCGGCCACCGCTCCACGGCTAGTTGCTCATGGGTCCGAGCTCGAGCACCCGCGCGTCGTCGAAGCCTTCGCCGCGCAGCCTTTCGACGAGCTCGGGCGGCGGCGCGGAGTCGACGGTGAGGGCCATCAGCGCCTTGCCGCTCTGCCGGCTCCGCGAGACGGTCATGCCCGCGATGTTGATGCCGGCCTCGCCGAACATCGTTCCCACCCGGCCGATCACGCCCGGGATGTCGTCGTAGCGGCAGAGGACGATGAGCGGCGCGAGCTCGAGGTCGATCTCGAAGCCGAGGATGTTGACGAGCCACGGGCGGTCGTCGCTGCCGATCGTCGTGCCCGCGACGTGGACGAGCCGGTCACCTGAGCGCAGCTCCACGAAGACGAGATCCGTGTAGTCGCGGGCGGTGTGTGAGCGCTCCTCCCGCACCTCGATCCCGTGCTCCGCTGCGATCAGCGGGGCGTTCACGTAGTTCACCGGCCTGTCGGCGCGGCCCTGGAAGGCCCCGTTGAGCACCGCGACCGTCAGCAGGCGCGAGTCGTAGTCGGCGAGACCGCCGTAGACCGTGATCACGATCTCCTCGGCTGCGCCGTCCGCGAGCTCCATCGCGATGCGCCCGAGCCGCGATGCGAGCGGCAGGTACGGCCCAAGCACCTCGAGGTCTTCCGTGCCGACGACGGGAATGTTGACGGCGTTCGTGACCAGGCCGCCGTCAAGTGCCGCGACGATCTGCTCTGCAACGATCACGCCGGCCCGGTCCTGCGCCTCGCCCGTCGAGGCAGCGAGATGTGGGGTGACGACGACGTTGTCGAGCTCGAGCAGCGGTCCGGAGTACGGCTCCTCGCCGAACACGTCCAGAGCGGCGCCGGCGACCCGGCCCGACCGAAGAGCTTCGAGCAGTGCCTTCTCGTCGAGAAGCGGGCCACGCGCGGCGTTGACGATTCGCACCCCGGGACGCATCGCCGCGAATGCGTCGGCTCCGATCGAGCCGCGGGTCTCTGCCGTCAGCGGCAGGTGCAAGGTGACGAAGTCCGCGGCTGCGTATGCGTCCTCGGGCGTCTCGGCCGGCTCGACGCCGAGCTCGCGGAAGCGGTCGTCGGCAACGTACGGGTCGTAGGCGACGACCCGCATCCCGAGCCCGAGCGCGCGTCGCGCCACCTGCTGGCCGATCCGGCCGAACCCGAGCACGGCGAGCGTCTTGTTCGCGAGCTCGGTTCCGCCGTACGCGCTGCGCTCCCAGCGACCCTGCTTCAGCGCGGCATGCGCCTGCGGGATGTTCCGCGCGAGAGCCACGAGGAGCCCGATCGTGTGCTCCGCGGCGGAGACGATGGTCGAATCGGGCGCGTTCGCGACGATGATCCCGCGCCGCGTCGCGGCCTCGACGTCGACGTTGTCGACACCGACGCCCGCGCGTCCGATCACCTTCAGCCTCGCTGCGCGGTCGATCAGGTCGGCGGTCAGCTTCGTCGCCGAGCGGATGACGATGCCGTCATAGCGGCCGATGATCTCCTCGAGCGGGCTCTCCGCATCGACGTCCACGTCGAAACGCGAGCGAAGGAGTTCGACGCCCGCGTCCGAGATCTCCTCGCGGACGAGAACGCGTGCGGTCACGTGCGTGAGGGCTCGGCGCTGAACGCCTCCAGCGCCGCAGTGACCGCGACGCCTCGCTCGAGGTCCGCGCCGAGATCTGCGAGGACGAGCTCGACGGCCCCGATCTGCGTCGTGATGTCGAAGACGTCGAACCAGCCGATGTGGCCGAGGCGGAAGATCTTCCCCTTCAGCTCCCCCTGGCCGTTCGCGATCGTAATCCCGAAGCGGTCGCGGAGACCCCGGATGACCTCGCCGGAGTCGATGCCCGCGGGCGCGCGGACGGCGGTGACGACAGCGCTCCGGTCCTCGTCGGGCGAGAACAGCTCGAGGCCGAGCGCCTTCACGCCTGCACGCGCGGCGCGACCGAGCCGGAGGTGGCGATCGAATGCCGCGTCGAGACCCTCGTCGAGCAGCATCTCGAGCGCGACGTCGAGTCCCCGGACGAGCGAGACGGGAAGCGTGACCGGCGCATCGAGCGTCGCCTGCGCCTTGCGCGTGCGTTCCCAGTCGAAGTAGAAGCGGGGCGAGGATCCGGTTGCGGCGAGGGCCGCTTCCGAAACTGCCGCAAGGCCGAGCCCGGGCGGCGACATGAGCGCTTTCTGCGAGCCGGAGACCACGACGTCGAGGCCCCAGGCGTCGGTTTCGCACGGCACCGCTCCGAGGCTCGAGACCGCGTCGACGACAACGAGCGCGCCGGCCTCGCTCGCCGCAGCCGCGAGGGAGCGGACATCGGCGACGACACCAGTGGAGGTCTCGGAGTGGACGAGCCATACAGCCTTGGCTTCTCGCTCGTTCAGCCGAGCGCGGAGATCGTCGGCGTCGGGAGTCTCTCCCCACGCGTAGCGGAGCACGTCCACGTCCGCGCCGAACGCGGTCGTCATCGCAACCCAGCGCTCGCCGAAGCTCCCGGCGGAAACCACGAGATGCGGCTCGCCCGGTGAGACGAGGTTGGCGACGGCCGACTCGAACGCGCCGGTGCCCGAGGCTCCGAAGAGAAGCACGTCGCTCTCCGTCCGGCAGACCTCGCGCAGGCGGCCGAGCACGCGCTCGTACACGGGTAGGAAGTCTGGGCTGCGATGGTGGATGACGGGCGCGCCGACGGCTGCGAGCACCTCCGGCGGCACCGGCGTCGGGCCCGGCGTGAACAGATAACGCTTCACCGCCTCCAACCGTAGCGTTCTACTCTGCCGGCATGGACGCGCTCGTCGCCTTCGCCGCGGCCCTCCTTGCGTTTCGACTCGCGGGCATGCTGGCGGCCCGGTACAGGGCGCGCCAGCGACCCGAGTTGCTTGCCTGGGCGGCAGGGCTGGCGGCCTATGCGGTCGCCGCGGCCGCGATCGCCTGGGGCGAGGCCGCCGGTTGGGACGGCCGCGCGTTTCGCGTCTACTACGCGGCAGGCGCCTTGCTGACGGCGCCGCTGCTCGGCGCGGGCTCCTTGCTCCTCGCCGGCCGGCGCCGCGCGGCACCCTTTGTGCTCGTCTACGTCGGCCTGGCCGTCGGTGTCTCGCTCGCGATGGAGGTGCACGGTGCGTTCGCGGCGCACGGGATCCCGGCGGCGCAGGACCATCTCGCGTTGCTTCCCGCGCGCCTCCTTGCGATCGTCGCGAACGCTCTCGGGACACTCGCGGTCGTCGCCGTGGCGCTGCGCTCCTTCCGGCAGCGCCCACTGGGCAACGGGCTGATCGTCGCCGGGATCGCCGCAGCTGCAACGGGAAGCGGCCTCGCCGGACTCGGTGCCGCCGGGAGCGCGATCGGGATCGCGATCGGGGCAGGGCTGCTTTATGCAGGTTTCACTGTTCCGGCGCACATTTCGGCGCCTTTTCGGCCGAAAATGCTGCCTCGCTGAGTCACAAGCGTTGTCTTTACAAAGCACAAACGTAGCGTCTGTCGCTTAGTCGCTATCCTCGCCGCTGACGATCGCATAAGCCGCGCCGAACGGTGCTCGCGCAGAGCGAATTTCCCGCCCGTTCGGCCTCCGACTTGCATCGACCTTGGGGAGGTAAAGCAAATTGCGGCGCTCCATCCTGGCCTGCGGGCTCCTGCTCGCGTTCGCAGGCATGGCCACTGCGGCGGCCGCTGCTGGGCCCAGCAGCACCGATGGCACGACGAGTTCGACCACAGCTTCGAGCACGACTACCTCGACGACGGAGTCCAGGGCGACGAGCGCGCACGCGACGCTGCGAGCGATCGCCCGTTGGAACCGCCATATCCGCAGCTATCGGGCAGGAACTCGTCGCTGGATGACGGTGATCCGCGGGCGTCCGCCGGCGGGCGCAGCGCGCCTGCTCGCGGTGCGCGGCGCGGAGCCGTCGGTAACACGGCTCCGCCGGCTCGCCAACGTCTGGCGACACCGAGAGCACGTGGTCTGGCGGCGGGCGAACCATCCGCCCAAGCTCAACGCGTGGATGTGTATCCACCAATACGAAGGCAGCTGGACGGATTCGGGGAGCCCGTACTGGGGCGGCCTCCAGATGGATCTCTCCTTCCAGGCGACGTACGGCGGCTGGCTGCTGCGACACAAGGGCACGGCCGACCACTGGAGCCCGCTCGAGCAGATTTGGGTCGCCGTCCGCGCTTCGCGCTCTCGCGGCTTCTCTCCGTGGCCGAACACGGCGCGCTACTGCGGCATGCTGTAAGCGCTCTTTCGGCTCTGTTATGCCCTTGACGGCCCGTGTGATGCGGGCCGTCGTCATTTTGACGTCATATGGACTTGACAATGACATCAAATTGATGTCATAGTGCAGCCATGCAGATCGACGGCTACATCCAGGCGCTCCGGGAGGATCTCGTGCGCATGGCGTCCCTCGGCGACGAGACGACGTCACGCGCGGCAGAACTCCTCTCGGTCGCAATCGAGGCGTCGCTTGCGCGACGGCTCCAGGACGTGCTCGCCGAAGCGGCGCTCGAGCTCAACGCACAGCTCGATGCGGCGCACGTCGAGGTCCGTATCGCAGGACGCGACCCAGAGCTCGTGCTCGTCCGCGAGGACGGGAGCGTTCCGGAGGCGGTCGACGAGGCGTTTTCCGCCCGTATCACCCTCCGGCTCCCCGAGAGCCTGAAGCAGCGGGTCGAGTCCGCCGCCGCCCGCGAAGGCGCGTCCGTCAACACCTGGCTCGTCCAGGCGGTCCAGCGCTCGGTCGAGTCGAGGTCACACCGTTCCAGCTCCAGCAGCCGCAACCGGCTCACCGGCTACGGCCGGAGCTGAAAGGAGGAGACATGTTCCCCGACTACCACCTTCCGTACACGTCCGAGCGCTCGCTGCGCCCCGACCGGCGGCCGCTCCCGAAGGACAGCGAGATCCGCCTCCGGATCAAGCGTGCCCTCAGCAGGCGGGTGGCGTGAGGATGATCGAGCAGACCTTCCATACGCCCCTCCCCCTCACGCTCGAAGTCTCGATCCCGAGCGGGGACATCGACGTCGAGACCACGGACGGCGAGGAGACGAGCCTGACCGTCGACGGTGACGAGCGCATGCTCGAGCACGTCGAGGTCCGCCAGGACGGCAACCGGGTCACGGTGACGCTGCGCGACAAGAACAAGATCGGCTTCTCGTTCTCGCTCGGCTCCCTCGTCTTCGGCAACGGCGGCCTTCGCGTGCAGGCGCACGTTCCGCACGGCGCCGGCATGAAGGTCAAGACCGCGTCGGCCGACACCAAGATCACGGGCCATCTGCGCACGCTCGACGTGAACGGGGTCTCCGGCGACGTCCGCGCTCGCGGCGAGATCTCCGACGATGCGACCGTCAAGACCGTCAGCGGCGACGTCGAGCTCGAGCGCGTGGACGGCGACCTCTCCGTCCAGACCGTGTCCGGCGATGCCCGAGTCCGCGGCATCGCAGGCTCGGTCGACGCGAAGTCCGTGTCCGGCGACATCCGCCTCGAGGCGCTGACAGCCGGAGACGCACGCTTCTCGAGCGTGTCCGGCGACATCGAGATCGGAATCGCGTCGGGGTCGATACTCGACGTCGACGCCGGCTCGACCTCGGGCGACCTCACCTCTGAGGTACCGCTGGCGACCGAGGCACCCTCAGGTGAGTCCGACACGGGACCGACGGTCGTTCTCCGCGGCCGCACCGTGAGCGGCGACGTACGCGTCTTTCGGGCCGGTTGATGGCCACCTCGGCGGCAGCAGTCAGACCCCCGGTTCTGCGCAGCCGACCCCTCGGGGCGCTGCTCGCCGCCGAGGTCTTGGCCACGACAACCACGACGTGGACGGAGCTCGGCTGATGCGCCGGCTCCTCTCCTACCGGGACGCGCGGCTACTCATCGCAGGGCAGACGCTCTCGGCCTTCGGCGACTGGGCGATGTGGATCGTCCTGGCGATCTGGATGAAGAGCCTGACGGGCTCGAGCGCCCGCGCCGGACTGGTCTTCTTCGTGCTCGGGCTCGGCAGCCTCGCCGGCCCGCTCGGCGGGCTCCTCGCCGACCGCATGAGGCGGCGACCGCTGATGATCGCGTGCGACTGCGTGCTCGGCGCGTCCGTGCTCGTGCTCCTCTTCGTCCACGACCAGAGCACGGCCTGGCTGATCTACCTCGTCGCGCTCCTCTACGGCCTCGCCGGGACGGTGTTCTATCCGGCGCAGGCCGCACTGCTGCGCGTGATGCTGCCGGAGGAGCTTCTTGCAGACGCGAACGGAGCACTCTCGACGATGCGCCAGGGCCTTCGGCTCGTGGCGCCACTCGCCGGGGCCGGCCTCTTTGCCGCTTTCGGCGGCGGAGTCGTAGCCGTCCTCGATGCATTCACCTTCGCGGGATCGGCGTTCCTGATGTCGCGGATGCGTGCGGCCGAGACGAAGCCGGAACCGCCGGAGCACCACTTCCTTCGCGAGGTGACTGCCGGGATCGCCCACATCTGGCGGTCAGCGCCGCTACGTCAGATGACCGCGGCGGCGACGGTCTCCTTGCTCGTCGTGGGATTCGCGGAGACGCTGATCTTCTTCGTCATCGCCCATCTCGGGAAATCGCCCTCGTTCTTCGGTGTGTTCGGTGCGCTTCAGGGCGTCGGCTCGATCGCAGGGGGGATCACTGCCGCCTCGATGCTCCGCAAGGTCGGGGACGTGCGTGTCGTCGGCCTGGGGCTGGGGATTTTCGGCATCGGTGACCTGCTCCTGATCGTGCCCTCGCTCCCGGTCGTACTCCTGGGCTTCACGATCGCCGGCGTCGGGATCATGTGGGCCGTCGTCGGCTTCACGACGGCGCTCCAACTTCGAACACCACTCGCCATCCAGGGCCGCGTCTCGGCCGCAGCCGACATTTCGCTCAACGTCGCGCAGACCGTTTCGATCGCAGCCGGCGCCGCGCTCTCCACGGTCGTCGACTATCGGATCCTCTTCGTGGCGATGGCGGTCGTCGTGGTCACGAGCGCGACCTACCTGGCGACGAGGCGGCACGACTCCCCCGCTCTGGCGGCCGAGCAAGTGCTCACGTGAGCCAGGTACCCCTGCGGCGGAACCGCGACTTCGTCCTGCTTCAACTCGGCCAGGGCCTCTCGACGCTCGGCTCCACTTCGACATACGTCGCGTATCCGCTGCTCGTGCTCGCACTCACGCATTCGCCGGCCAAGGCGGGCGTCGTCGGGTTCGCGAACGTTCTCCCCTACGCCCTCTTCGCGCTCCTCGCAGGAGTGGTTGCGGACCGGGTCGACCGGAAGCGGTTGATGATCGCGATGGATCTCGTCCGGGCGGCGGCGATGGCGAGCATCGTCGCCACGCTGGCCGCGGGCGTGCTCACGTTCTGGCAGATCGCTGCCGTTGCGTTCGTCGAGGGCACCGCGTTTGTGTTCTTCAACGTCGCCGAGGTCGGTGCCTTGCGCTCGGTCGTGTCGGCGCGGCAGCTGCCGGACGCGGCGGCCGCCGAGCAGTCGCGGTACGCGGCGGCCACGCTCGCAGGGCCGAGCGTGGGCGGAGCGCTCTTCGGGTTGGGTCGCTCGCTCCCGTTCCTCGCCGACGCCGTCTCCTATGCCGCGTCGATCCTCACGCTCACCTGGATGCGGACGCCGTTCCAGGAGACGCGCGAACGCGATCCCGCACCGCTGCGCACTCAGATCAGGGAAGGCGTCAGCTGGCTGTGGGCGCATGCCTATCTGCGGACGAGCGCCCTGATCTTCGCGGGCCAGAACTTCGTCTTCTCGGGGATCTATCTCGTCTTCGTCGTCGTCTCGAAGCGACACGGGCTCTCCGCCGCGGCGATCGGGGCGCTGATCGCCGTCTTCGGCGTCGCGAGCCTCGCCGGCTCTCTCGCCGCGCCGCGCATTGCGAAGCTCTTCTCGATGCGCGCGATCATGCTCGGGAACCAGTGGCTGAGCGCGGCGATCATCCTGTGCGCACTCGCGCCGGGCCCGTACGTCCTGCTCGCCTGCGTACTTCCGATCGCGTTCGTTTCGCCGTCGCTGAACTCCGTCGTGGTGGGCTACCGCACGGCGATCACGCCCGACCACCTGGTGGGGCGCGTCTCGAGCGTCGCACGGAACCTTGCCCAGATCGCGGCGCCGCTCGGGCCGCTCGCCGCCGGCGTTCTGCTCGGTGCCTACTCGTCGCGCGTGGGGCTGCTCGTTCTCGGCGGCATCTCGCTCGCGCTCGCCGTCTGGACGACGGTGAGCCCGTCGATCCGGAATGCACCGAGCCTCTCCGAGCTCGACGAGCCCGGCCGCCCTGCGACGATGGAGGCGTGACCGAGCTCACGCCGCTGCGGCGGAACCGGGACTTCCTCCTGCTGCAGGCGGGGCAGCTGCTCTCGACCTTCGGGGCCGCGATGTCGGCCATCGCGTATCCGCTGCTTGCCCTCGCCCTCACCGGCTCGGCGGCGAAGGCCGGCTATGTCGGAGCCATCTCGTTCGCACCGATCGTCCTGTTGGGTCCGGCGGCCGGTGTCGCGGCCGACCGCGTCGACCGCCGAAGGCTGATGATCGCGTCCGACGCCGCTGGAGCCACGGCGCTCGGTGTGCTCGCGGCTGCGGTGCTGTCGCATCACGAGACGTTCTGGCTGCTCCTGCTCGTCGCCTTCGTCGACGGGAGTGCAGCGGCCGTCTTCCGAGCCGGGTCGAGCGGCGCATTCAAAGCGGTGGTGCCTCAGCCGCAGCTCGCCGACGCCTCGAGCGTGGCGATGGCGCGCATGTCGGCGGTGCGGCTCGCTGCCCCACCCGCCGGCGGCGCGCTCTTCGGCCTCTCCCGCGGCCTGCCGTTTCTCGCCGACGCGATCTCGTACGCCTTCTCGACCGCCTCGCTGCTCCTGATGCGGACCCGCTTCCAGGAGGAGCGGGAGCCGGGCGCGCGGACGCATTTTCGCGAGGGTCTCACCTATTTCTGGCGGCTCCCGTTCCTCCGGACGACGGTCGGGATGATCGCCGCGAGCAACTTCGCCGCTTCGGGGATCCCGATCGCGGTGATCGTCCTCGCTCATCGCCACGGTCTGTCGAGCGCGGCCATCGGAGGCTTCGTCGCACTCCAGGGCGTGATGCTGCTCGCAGGGTCGACCCTTTCGCCGCTCCTGCGACGGATCTTCCCGATGCGCGCGATCCTGCTCTCGGAGTTCTGGATGGGGCTCGTTTACGCGAGCTTCCTCGTGTGGCCGAACGTCTATGTGCTCGCCGTCGCCGTCTCGCTGCACGCGTTCTGGTTCCCGAACACGGACTCGGCGATGAATGCGTACTCGTACACGCTCATCCCCGATCGCCTGCTCGGCCGAGCGATGGCCGCGTCGAACACGCTGCGGGCGGTGTCAGCGCCGCTCGGGCCGCTCGCGGCCGGATTGCTGCTCAGCCACACGTCGCCACGAGTGGCGATCTTCGCGCTCACGGTTCCGGTCGTCGCCGCCGCGGTTCTGGGGACGCTGAGCCCCGCGATCCGCGACCTACCTAGCCTCGAAGCTTCTCCTGCAGCAGCCGGTTGACGACCTTTGGGTCGGCCTTGCCCTGCGTCTCGCGCATCACCTGGCCGACGAGGAAGCCGAGCACGCCCTCCTTGCCGCCGCGGAAGGTCGCGACCTGTTCCGGGTGGGCGGCGATGACCGCGTCGATGATCGGCGTCAGCGTGTCCTCGTCCGCGACAGCGACGCGCGACAGGTAGTCCTCCGGCTTGATCGCACCAGTGCGTGCGGCCTCGAAAGCCTCGTCGAGCGCCTCGCGGGTCACGTTCGCCTGCACGATCTGCGCGAGCGCGTTGGCGTTGATCTGTAGGAAATCACCCCTGTTCATTGCGATGTTCGCCGCCGTCTTCCAATCGAGTCCGGCGTTGACGAGCCGCTCCGCATTCCAATCGTTGCCGGTCGCGACGAGTTCGGCCGCAGCGGCGACGCCGAGCTCGATGGCACGCTGCCGGATCCGCTCCGAAGGCAGGGGTCGGGGGATCTCTCGTCTAAGCCGCTCAACGAGCTCGGCTGACGGCTCTACGGGCACCAGATCCGGCTCCGGGAAGTAGCGATAGTCGTCCGCCTCCTCCTTCGAGCGGTGGACGGTCAGCCGGTCGGTGTCGGCGTCGTAGTCGTAGGTCGACTGCACTACCTCCTCCCCCGCCTCGTGCGCCTCGACCTGCTGTCGGAACGCAGCCTCGATGGCGCGGCCGATGAACCTGAACGAGTTCATGTTCTTGATCTCCCAGCGCGGCCGGAAGCCCTCCTCGCCGGAACGCCGCACCGACACGTTGACGTCGGCCCGCAGCGTTCCCTTCTCCATGTCCGCGTCCGAGACCCCGAGCTCGCGGATCGTCTGGCGCAGCAGGCGCAGATAGGACATCGCATCGTCCGCAGAGCGCAGGTCGGGCGCGCTCACGATCTCCACCAGCGGCGTGCCGCCGCGGTTGAAGTCGACGAGGCTGTAGTCGGCGCCCACGGAGCGCCCGGTCGCGCCGCCGGCGTGCACCGTCTTCGCCGCATCCTCTTCGAGGTGCGCGCGGACGATGCCGATCTCGCGGTCGCCTTCGGCGGTCGGAAGGGCGAAGCGGCCCTGCCCGCAGAGGGGCGCCTCGTACTGGCTGATCTGGTAGCCCTTCGGCAGGTCGGGATAGAAGTAGTTCTTGCGGGCGAAGACGGCATGGTCCGAGATCTCGCAGTCGAGTGCGAGCCCGAGGAGGATCGTCATCTCGATCGCACGGCCATTCGGAACCGGCAGTGCGCCCGGATGCGCGAGACAGACGGGACACGTGTGAGAGTTCTCGGCGGCCCCGTACTCGAGCTCGCAACGGCAGAACATCTTGGTGCGCGTCTTGAGATGCGCGTGCACCTCGAGCCCGACGACGACCTCCCAGTCAGACACCGAGCTTCTCCTTCGCGTCGCGGAGGGCGTCCTCGATGTCGCCGTGGACCGGAATCATCGCGAGCCGGTGCTCGAGGGGGCCGTGCGTCTCGATCAGCCACAGCTCGCGTTCGCCGGCCTCGAGCTGGAGCTTGACCTCTCCGACGAGGACGGCGCGCGAGCCGTCGAGCACACGCGGAGGCTCACCGAAGACGCGCTCGACCGCGAGTACGAACTCCGCCGCCGGATCTTCGAAGTGATACGTCACCGAAGCCGCTCCGGTACCGGGTCGAAGCCGATCGCCTGCTCGAACGCATGGCCGATTCGGAACAGCGTGTTCTCGCCGAACTGCGGCCCGACGAGCTGCAGCCCGACCGGCAAGCCCTCCGAGAGCCCGCAGGGGACGTTGAGCCCCGGCAGGCCCGCCATGCAGGACGGAATCGTCAGCACGTCGCTCAGATACATCGCGAGCGGATCGGCCGTGCGGGCGCCGAGCGGGAACGCAACCGTCGGCGACGTCGGGGAGACGAGCGCGTCGAACGTCTCGAACAGGGCGTCGTGCTCGCGCTTGATCACCGTCCGCACCTTTTGCGCCTGACCGTAGTACGCGTCGTAATACCCGGCCGATAGCGCATACGTCCCGACCATGATCCGCCTCTTCGGCTCGTCGCCGAAGCC
Organism: Gaiellaceae bacterium; assembly: GCA_035689945.1. GTDB lineage: Bacteria > Actinomycetota > Thermoleophilia > Gaiellales > Gaiellaceae > Palsa-739. The sequence continues at coordinate 14,858 of DASSLB010000334.1, forward strand.
CTCGTCGCGGGTGCGCTCGTACATCTCGAGCCGCTCCGCGGCGTCGGCGCGGTAGCCGTAGCGGACGCCGTCGTAGCGGGCGAGGTTGGAGGAGGCCTCGGCCGGAGCGATCAGGTAGTAGCACGGCATCCCGTACTCGACGGAGAGCGACAGCGAACACTCCCCCACCTCCGCGCCGAGCTCCTCGAGCTTCGCGATCGCAGCCTGCACTGCCACCGCAACGCCCGGCTCGATCCCCTCCGCCTCGTTGAGCTCCTTCGGGACGCCGACCCGCAGCCCCTTCAGGTCCGTCGCCTCCGGCAGCTCGACCGGCTGCGGCAGCTCGACCGTTGTCGTGTCGCGCTCGTCGCGGCCGGCGATGATCGAATAGAGATAGGCGCAGTCGCGGACGGTCTTCGCGACGGGCCCGACCTGATCGAGGCTCGAGGCGAAGGCGACGATGCCGTAGCGGGAAACGGTGCCGTAGGTCGGCCTGAGGCCGACGTTGCCGCAGAGCGCCGACGGCTGCTTGATCGAGCCGCCGGTGTCGGAGCCGAGCGCCCACGGCGCGAGCCCGCCCGTGACCGCCGCGGCCGAGCCACCGCCCGAGCCGCCCGGCACCCGCGACGGGTCCCACGGGTTGTGCGACGGGCCGAAGGCGGAGTTCTCGGTCGACGAGCCCATCGCGAACTCGTCGGTGTTCGTCTTGCCGAGGATGCGAAGGCCGTGTGCCTTGAGTCGTTCGACGACCGTCGAGTCGTAGACGGGCACGTAGCCCTCGAGGATCTTCGAGCCGGCCGTGGTCGGGATCCCCTTCGTCCCGATCACGTCCTTGACCGCGATCGGCAGGCCGTCGCCGCCGGGGTCGTCACAGAGGTGGAGGTAGCAGTGCAGCTCCTGGTCGCGCTGGTCGATCGAGGTGCGGTAGGCGGCGAATAACTCGGCTCCGGAGATCTCGCGCGCGTCGAGGAGACGCTTCGCCTCCTCGGCGGTCAGGCGGAGCGTGTCGATCACGTCGCGCCTCCCGGCGGAACCTTGAAGAAGTCGCCTTCGCGCTCCGGCGCGTTCGCGAGCGCCTCGTCCGTCGAGAGGCACGGCCGCGGCTCGTCCTCGTCCCACACGTTGACGACCTCATGGGGATGCGAGGTCGGCGGAACGTCCGCGAGGTCGAGCTCGGACACCTTCGAGACGGCCTCGAGGATGTCGTTGAGCTGCCCTTCGAGGCGCTCGATCTCGTCCTCGCGCAGCTCGAGGCGCGCGAGGTGCGCGACGTGCAGGAGCTGTTCGCGATCGATGTTCGCCATGCGCTCGATCCTCCCAAAACGAAAGGGCCCCTGCCGGGGCCCTTTCAACCTTGATCCGACAGATTCTCTAAATCGCCTGGACGTTCGCGGCCTGGGCGCCCTTGTCGCCCTGGACGACTTCGAACGACACGCGCTGGCCTTCGGTCAGCGACTTGTAGCCGTCCCCTGCGATCGCCGAGAAGTGGACGAAGACGTCGTCTCCGCCTTCGCGCTCGATGAAGCCGTAGCCCTTCTCGTTCGAGAACCACTTTACGGTGCCCTCAGCCAACCCTTCCTCCTTGCAGAAAACGACGGCCCGGGCACCGAGCCGCCGACCTTTGCTGAAACAGGCCGGAGTCTAGCTCAGTTCTTTTGGGTTGCAACGGCTGCGGGCCTGCGCAATCGCGCTGCCGTAACGGCGTTCTGCAGCACCATCGCGATCGTCATCGGCCCCACACCGCCCGGCACCGGGGTCATGTAGGCCGCCTGCTCCATCGCGCCCGGATCGACGTCGCCGAGCACCTTGCGGCTGTTCTCCTCGCGGTTCATCCCGACGTCGATCACCGTCGCGCCCGCCTTGACCATGTCGGCGGAGATGAGATGCATGCGCCCGACGGCAGCGACGAGGACGTCGGCGTCGAGCGTGTGGCGCTTGAGGTCCTGCGTGCGCGAGTGGCAGATCGTGACG
>DASSLB010000335.1:0-2110 GCA_035689945.1 Gaiellaceae bacterium
CGCGATCCGGGTGACGCTGAAGCTACCGTTCGGCAGAGGCATGATCCATAGGTGCGGCTCGCCATTCCCTAAGACAGCTCTGCCTCGCGCACCGAGGCGGCCGAAACATAGCTGGTGCCGACACCCTAACCATTCTCCGCAGTGGTACGGTGATCCGACAGCGGGACATAAACGGGAGGTGTCCCGTTCGATGTTGGAAAAGGAGGGTCGGCGTTGCCCGCCTTGAGCCGGTAGGCTCGGGGTGCTTACTCCACGAAGAAAGGCAACGCCATGAAGAGAATTATCACGACCCCGGGGCCGGATACGACGGCGCTGGTGAAGGAGGCTTGGCAGGATGTTGGGGCGAGCTTCGAGCGTTTCTGTCTGACGGCGGGGATCGCCACGCTCTCGCGCATGATGACGGAGGACGCCGAACGCCTGTGCGGACCGCGCCATGGCCGCTCGGGCACGCGTACCGGGCATCGCTGGGGGCGGACGAAGGGGAAGATCGGCTTTCACGGTGGCACGGTCCCGGTCGAACGGCCGCGCGTGCGTAGCCGTGACGGCACCGAGCTGCCGTTGCCGAGCTGCCGTTGCCGAGCTGGGAGGCGGCGCAGGCCGAGGACTGGCTTGGGCAGTGGGCCATGAACCTCATGCTGATCAATGTGTCCACCCGCAAGTTCGGTCGTGCGGTTCGGCTTCCCGGCGGCGATGTTCCGGCATCGCCGGGCGACAGCCGCTCGAAGTCGGCGGTCTCGCGTCGTTTCGTTGAACTCTCGGCCGCCCGCATGGCCGAGTGGATGGCGTCCGACCTCTCGAAGCTCGATGTCGTGGCCATTCAGATCGATGGCCTGCACATCCAGGAGGAGCTGATCCTGCTGGGCGCCGTCGGGATCGACGAAGCGGGCGACAAGCACCCGCTGGCCGTCGTCGAAGGCGCCACCGAGAACGCCGCCACGGTTCAGGCACTACTCGATAACCTGATCGAGCGCGGCCTTGATCCCGGTGTCTGCCGCCTCTTCATCGTCGATGGCGCCAAGGCGCTTACCAAGGCGATCCGCCAGACGTTCGGCCGCCACACGCCGATCCAGCGCTGCCAAGTTCACAAGGCCCGCAACATCGTCGAGCGCCTACCCAAGCACCTCCATGTCTCGGTCAGAAAGGCGCTGCGCCAAGCCTGGGAGCTGAACGACGCCGAGAAGGCCGAGCAGTTGATCAGGAATCTCGCTCGCCGGCTCGAACGCGAAGCACCTGGCGTCACCGCGAGCATCCTGGACGGCATCGACGAGATCCTCACGGTCACGCGGCTCGGCCTGCCCCTGGAACTCAGGCGCTCGCTCGCCTGCACCAACATCATCGAGAACATGAACGGCACCATCCGGCGCGTTTGCGGCAACGTCAAACGCTGGCGTGACGCCGGCATGGCGCTCCGATGGACCGCCGCGGGCATGATCGAAGCCGCCAAGGGCTTCAGAAAACTGAAGGCCTGCAAGCAGCTTCCGGCTCTCGTCGCCGCCCTGAAGGCCCATCACGCCAAGCATGTTCAACTTGAGGCGAAATCCGAGGCCGCGTAACCTTCCAGCCCGGCAACATCCACTTGACATCCTATCGGTCGAAGCGTTGGCGCCATCAGGAGCAAAGGACACTTTATGACCATCCGCTATCATGTGACGGTGGATCGGCACGGCGAGGAGTGGCGGGCCGTCTGCCCCGCTCTTCGGCATCACGGCGCGGCCATCGGCGGCGAGACCCGAGAGGAGGCGCTGGTGCATATCGAGAATGCGATCCTGATGATCTTGAAAGAGATGGGGTCAAACGGCGTATCACCACCCCCCGACCAAATGGTGCCCTACGGCGTCGCGCTGACCATCGAGACGGAGTTTGCAGGAGCGACCGACTGAATGCGGGAGATAACCGAGCCCTCTCATCCAGGAAATCCTGGTTGAGGAGAGTTCTAAAGCCGCTTACTCTCTGATCCCGGCAACGCTCGCTCGACGAAGTTCAACAAAGAGCGGGACATCCCCCTGACCATCCGCGAAACTCAAGATGATGTGAATGTTAATCCAATCGAGAGGGTCGACAGAGCGTATTTGGAGCGGACGGCCGTGCGCATCGCACGCGGTATACACCT
>DASSLB010000336.1:0-11614 GCA_035689945.1 Gaiellaceae bacterium
GCGCTCGACCTGTCGCACCGACCGCGTCTCGGCCTCCTGCTCGACCTCGTAGCGGGGGCACTCGTCCGTCAACAGGCTTGCCGGAATGTCGCCGACGACCTCGCCGTCGTGGAACGCTCGCAGCGCACCCGAGTCCGTCACCTCGCCGATCGCGGTGCACGGCAGCTCCCAGCGGGCGCAGATTGCCCGCACCGCGTCGAGCATCTCCGGCCGCACGACGGCCACCATCCGTTCCTGAGACTCGGAGATCATGATCTCCCAGGGCTCCATCCCCTCCTCGCGCAGCGGCACACGGTCGAGGTGAAGGTCGATGCCGGCGCCATTGGACGCCATTTCCGAGAGGGATGAGGCGAGGCCGGCCGCGCCGCAGTCCTGCAGCGACTCGACGAGGCCCGACTCGACGAGCTCGAGCGAGACCTCGATCAGCTTCTTGCCGGTGAACGGATCGCCGACCTGGACGGATGGGCGCTTGTCGGTGTCGTCCTCGCTCAGCTCCGCGCTCGCGAGGACCGACGCGCCGCCAATGCCGTCGCGGCCGGTCGTCGCGCCGTAGAGGACGACGAGCCGTCCCGGGCCGCTCGCCTTGGCGGACCGGAGGCGCTCCACTTCGAGCAAGCCCACGCACATCGCGTTGACGAGGCAGTTCGAGGCGTAGGCGGGGTCGAAGACCGTCTGGCCGCCGACCGTCGGCACGCCGACGCAGTTGCCGTAGTGGCCGATTCCCGCGACGGCCTGCTGGAACTGGAAGCCGGGCTCGCCGAACCAGAGCCCGTCGAGGAGCGCGATCGGCCGCGCACCCATCGCGATCACGTCGCGCAGGATCCCGCCGATCCCGGTCGCCGCTCCCTGGAACGGCTCCACGGCCGACGGGTGATTGTGCGACTCGACCTTGAACGCGACGGCCGTCCCGTCGCCGAGATCGAGGACGCCGGCGTTCTCGCCCGGCCCCTGGAGGACGCGCTCGCCGGCGGACGGCAGCCGCTTCAGGAGCGGCGCAGAGTGCTTGTAGCCGCAGTGCTCCGACCAGAGCAGGGAGAAGACCGCGAGCTCGAAATGGTTCGGGTCGCGGCCGAGCAGATCTCGGATACGGCTCGCTTCCCAGTCGGTCAGACCGAGTGCGCGATGAAGAGGCTGGGCGGCGACCTCCGTCAGGTGATTCAGTGTAACCGGGGTCGCGGAGGAATCTCACGCCATCCGGCTACGTTGCGTTCCATCTAGTGATGCGCCGCAACCTCGTCATGCTCGTCTCGCTCGCACTCCTCTGGGGCGCGTCGTTCATGTTCATCAAGATCGCCGACCGGCACCTTGCGCCCGCGACGCTGATTCTCGGCCGGCTCAGCTTCGGCGCGCTGACGCTCGCCGTCATCGTCCCGTTCACGGTCGGATGGCGGCGGACGGTCGCCGCGACCAGGGAGAACTGGCGCTGGCTGCTCATCGTCGCGCTCCTGAACACGGCGTTGCCGTTCTGGCTGCTTGCCTGGGGGGAGACGAGGATCGCGTCGGGGCTCGCTTCGATCATTCAGGGAGCCGTGCCCATCTTCAATGTCCTCTTCGCGTTCGCGTTCTTCCATGAGGTGCGCGTGACGGGCCTGCGCCTGTTCGGTTTCGCGCTCGGCTTCGTCGGCGTCGCGCTCATCGTGGGCGGGCAGCCGTCGGGAAAGGTGCTCGGCGGTCTCGCGGTCGTGGGGATGGCAGTCTGCTACGCCCTGGGCGGCCTGCTCATGGGCCGCCACCTGCGCGGGGTCTCGCCGATCGTGATCGCCCTCACCTCGACCTCGATCGCGGCCTTCGCCGACCTGCCGGCCGGGATCGCCCAGGCTCCGCACGCGTGGCCCGGCTGGCGGGCGGTCGTGTCGGTCGTCGTGCTCGGGGTTCCGCTCCTCGGCTTCGCCTACCTGCTCTTCTTCGCCCTGATCACCGGCCCCGGCGCGGCGTACGCCTCTCTGGTGACATATCTGATTCCGCCGATCGCGCTCGTCTACGGCTCGATCTTCCTCGGAGAGCATTTCGGCGCTCTCGCGTTCGGCGGCCTCGCCCTGATCCTCAGCGGTGTTTCGCTCGGCACCGGGGCCATTGCATTAGCCTCGTTGCGTGCCGGTCGAGCTGAGGCGAGCGAAGCCGCCTGACGCGGACTTCCTGCTCGAGCTGCTCGCGGACGACGAGGTCCGGCAGTTCCTCGGCCCGCGCACCGCGACCGCCCCCGACGAAGTGCTCGAGGAGATCGAGCGCTCGCTCGCCGAGCCGGAGAGCTTCGGCCGCTTTGTGATCGAGCTGGCCGGCGAGCCCGCCGGGATGCTCGGCTTCCACGTCGTGAACGAGCGGAGCCGGATCGCGCGGCTCGAGCGGCTAGCCGTCCACCCGCGCCACCGTGGCCGCCGCCTCGCCGACGAGGCCGCGCGCCTGTTCCAGCAGCTCCTCCTCGAGGAGCTCGGCTTCCACCGCCTCGAGCTCGAGATCTACGCCTTCAACGAGCGCGCCTGCGCCCACGCCGAGCGCGTCGGCTTCGTGTGCGAAGGGCGGAAGCGAAAGGCCTACCTCAAGGACGGAGAGTGGGTCGACACGGTTCTCTACGCGCTGATTCCGGAGGACCTCGACTAGCGGCGGCTGGTGGCGGAGAATCTGCGCATGAGCCTGCTCGTTCGCATCACCGGCCGCGACGGCGAGCACGAGCTGCCGGTTACCTCGGATCAGCAGGAGCACGAGGAGCTGACGCGCTTCCTCAACCGCCAGGGGCCGTACGCGCTGACCTGGATCCGGCTTGCCTCGGGCGAGTACGTTCGGTACGACCACTTCGTCTCGGTCCGGATCGCCGAGTGAGCGGAAGATCGCAGCGTCGCGGGTCGTCCGGTGAGTAGGAATGCTCTAGTGGACGAAGGGAGCAAGATGGACGATCTACGGACAAGGGCGCACCTCGTCGACTTCGATCGTGCGGGCGCGATCGGCACCGTCGTCACGCGGGCGGAGATCGCGGAGGCTGCCGCCGGCACCGAGTTTCCCGCCACGCTCCTTCTCGACCTCGACCGGGTCGAGAGCGACGGTGGGACGACGCAGGCGAGGGTCGCCGTCGACTGGGACCAGGAGACGCTCCAGCAGCTACTTGCCTCGATGGAGGACCCGGAGTTCGAGCTCCGGTTCGACGAGAGCGAGCTCGCCCTGGCCTTCGACGACGTCGAAGGGCACGGAATCCGCCAGAAGGCGGCAGTGCTCGCGGTCGGGGTCGTTGCGGTCGGCGCGAGCGCGACACCGGCGTACGCACGGCTGGCTTCCCAGTCCTTGGGGGACGGCACCGTCGCTCCAGCCACGGCGGTCGCTCCGAATCCCGCCGGCGACAAGCACGCAGTTCTGCAAGGGGCGGAGAGAGCGCTCCAGCAGGACAGAGACCTGTCTCAGAACCTCGGCGCCGCCACCACGGCGGTCGCCCCCAATCCTGCCGCCGACAAGGCAGCGGTCATGCAAGGAGCCGAGAGAGCGCTCCAGCAGGACCAGAAGCTGTCTCAGAACCTGAGCTCGACCCAGGCGACGGTCACGTCGACCGACAGCGGCACACTGTCGACGGGCGAACTCGCCGGCGCCGTAGCCGGCGGAGCATTGCTCATCGCCGCCGCGGGATTCGGTGCCACGCGCAAGCGCACGCCGCCCGCGCAGCCGGCCTGAGGCCTACCCCGGTTCAATGATGCGAAGCGCCCCTCCCGGGGCGCTTCCGCGTTCAGCCCTACTCGAGCCCGCCGCCGACGTCGAGCACGACCGTCTTGAGGTCGGTCATGTCGAGCATCGTGTAGCGGCCGCCGATCCGGCCCCAGCCCGTCTGGGTTCCAGCGGCGCCGCCGAACGGCTCGTGCGCCTCCCAGTAGTCCGTCGAATCGTTGACGACAACGTTGCCGACGCGGAGGTCGTCGAGGTAGCGGAACGCGCGCGAGAGGCTCGACGTGTAGACCGCCGCCTGGAGCCCGAGGTGCGAGTCGTTCGCCGCGGCGATTGCCTCGTCGTCCGAGCCCACGCGGATGAGCGGGACGATCGGCCCGAACGTCTCCTCCCGGTTGATCAGCGTGTCGAGCCCGACGCCGGCGACGACGGTCGGCTCGTAGTAGAGCTCGGTCGGATGGCCGCCGGCGCGCGATCCTCCGAGCACGATCTCGGCGCCCTTCGCGACTGCGTCCTCGAGATGCGCGTCCATCTTGGCCGCCGTCGGCTCGTTGTTCATCGGGCCGACCTTCGTCTCCGCCTCGAACGGGTCACCGAGCGGCCACTCGCCCGCCACCTTCACGACTTCGTCGAGGAACGCGTCGTGGACGCGCTCGTGCACGAGCACGCGCTCGGTCGCGCAGCAGACCTGCCCCGCGCAGAAGAACCCGCCGAACACGGCGCCCTGCGCGGCCCGCGTCAGGTCGGCGTCCTCGCAGACCACGACCGGGCCGTTCCCGCTCGCCTCGATCAGGGAGCGCTTGAGGCCTGCGGCGCGAACGATCTTCTCGGCTGTGGTGTGCGAGCCGATGAAGCCGATCCCGTTCACGCCCGGATGCGTGACGAGGCGCTCGCCGACGTCGCCGCCGCCGTAGATCACGTTGACGACGCCGTCGGGCAGCCCGGCGTCGGCCATGATCTGCATGAAGTTCGCCATCGCAAGCGGCGTCCACTCCGACGGCTTGATCACGATCGTGTTGCCGGCCGCAATCCCCGGCGCGATCAGCTCGACCGGGATCAGCGTGGGGAAGTTCCAGGGCGTGATCGCCGCATAGACGCCGTTCGGCTTGCGGAAGGTGAGGATCCGTTTGCCCGGGTCGCGAGACGGGATGATTGCGGTCTCCATCCGCTTCACGTCCTCGGCTGCGATGCGGAAGTTCTCGGCCGTCTCGTCGATGTCCGGCAACGCCTCGCCCTCGTACGGCTTGCCCTGCTCGAGCGTGAGCTCCCGGGCGAAGTCCTCGCGGCGTGCGTCGATCAGGTCCGCAATCGCGTGGCAGACCTCCGCGCGGTCCCAGGCCGAGAGCGCCGCCCAGGCGGGCTGTGCCGCGTTCGCCGCTGCGACGGCGGCGTCGACGTCGGCCGGGCTCGCGTCGGGCGCTTCCGCGAGCGTCTCCCCGGTGACCGGAGAGACGATGGTGCGGGCGCGGTCGCCGGTCGCGGCGACCCACGTCCCGCCCACGAAGTTCTCGAGCGTGCGGACGGCGAGAGCCATGCACCGCGATTCTACGACTACGCGGCGTTCGCGATGGGGAGGTCGAAGGCGAAGGTGCTGCCCTGTTGCTGCGGCGCCGACTCGACCCAGATCCGCCCGTGCATGGAGGAGACGAGCTGGCGGCAGATGTAGAGGCCGAGCCCGCTTCCCCCGACGCCATGGCGATGATCGGGATCGAGGCGGTAGAACTTCTCGAAGACGTGCTCCCGCTCGGTGGCCGGGATCCCCGGGCCTCTATCGCGAACCGAGAAGCGGACCCGGCCGTTCTCCCGTTGCACCTCGACGTCGACCCGGCTGCCGGCGGGCGAGTACTTGACGGCGTTGTCGATCAGATTGGCGAGGATCTGGTGCGTGCGCCCCTCGTCGCCGATCACGCGCGGCAGGTCGTCCGACGTCGAGATGCGAAGCATCGACTTGTGAGCGGCCCGCTGCCGGGCCTCGTCCACGGCAGCCCGCGCGACGGCAGAAGCGCTGAACGGCTCGTGCTCGACCCGGAGCGTGCCGGCGTCGAGCTGCCCTGCGAGGAGGATGTCCTCGACGAGGCCCGCAAGCCGCTTGGACTGCGCGGAGATCATCCGCATCAGCCTGTCCTTCGTCTCGGGCGTGAGCTGGTGGCCACGCTGCGTCAGGGTGAGCGCGGCTCCGTGCAGCGCGGCGAGCGGCGTCCGGAGCTCATGCGAGACGGTGGCGACGAACTCGGCGCGGATCGCCTCGAGCCTGTGCTCGCTCGTGGCGTCGCGGAAGGCGTAGATCGTGCCGTCGCTGTACTCGACGCCCGCGATCGACAGCCACAGCTCGCGACCGGCGATCTCGAAGGGAATCGTCTCCGGGCGAGATCGACCGTCGGCCTCGAAGATGGGGATGCGGGGCGCAGCGGAGGACCAGTTTGGTAGCGCGGTCTCTACGGGCACGCCGGAAGCCTGCTGCTCAGACAGTCCGGTGATGGTCTCGGCGGCAGCGTTCCAGAGGCGGATGATCCCGCCCGAATCGACGAGGAAGACGCCCTCTCCGAGATGCGAGAGGACTCGGGCCGCCCGATCGCGCTGCTGCTTCGAGAGCCGGGTTCGCCCGAGCAGGGGTGCGAGCGAGTACGCGGCGAGCGCGACAGCCAGGAGCGCGCCGAGGCTGGCAATGAGCCATCGGCTCCGTGTGGCGGCGGCGCCTGCGAGAACCTCGGAGGCCGGAGCGAGCGCGACGAGTCTCGTCGCCGGCGCCTCGCGGGTCAGGACGGTGGCGACCGCCACGTAGCGCCGGCCGTCGACGACAACCTCTGTCGGCCGGTCGAGCGGGAGTTGCCTCGAGGCGGTGGCACGGGCTCCCGAGGACAGGAGAAGAGATCGCCCGCGTGCAAAGGCCAGCCGGCGATCTTGCGAAAGCGCCGCGCCGCGTTCGAGACGCGCGAGTAGCCGCTCGTCGAACGGCACGCGCACGATCACCGTGCCCACCCGGTGCCGGCCGACGTCGATGTGGATCCGCCGGCTCGGTACACCGTCTCCCGCCGAGCGAGAGACCGGCCGGCCGAGGACGAGGCTCGTGTTCGGGCCGGACAGCGTGCGGAGCCGCCGCCGGTCGAGGTGCTCGAACGCGCGCTGCACCCGGCGCGAGGATGCGAGCGCCTGCGCGCGGTCACCGGCCGCAGCGAGAGCTCGCCGGTAGTCGCTCGCCGGCCTCAGCAGGGTCGACTGCAACGCCGCCTCGGCGTGCGAGCGAGAACGCGAAGCCTGTACGCCCGCGAAGACCCAGGCGCCGGCGGCGAGGGGCAAGACGAGGAACATCAGCGCCGCCCCGACCTTCAAGCGGGTGCTCAGCCGTTCGGCGATGTCGCCTTCTTGGCCTGCCCGGGCGGGGTCTTGGCCTGCCCGGGCGGGGTCTTGGTCTGCCCGGGCGGGGTCTTGGTCTGCCCAGGGGGCGTGTTCGAGGTGTCAGGCGCGGCAACCGCGGGAGTCGTCGTGGTCGTTGTCGTCGGCTGGCTCTGCTTGGGGCCGGCCCACGGTGGCTTCCCCTTCTCCACCCGCAGGCTCTGCTTGACCGCCGCACCCTTCCAGGACTTGACCGTCGTCGTGCTCCACCGGCCGTTGTTCGCCGGGGTCACGGTCGCAACCGCCACGGGGGTTGTGACCGGCGGCGTCAGAGGCGGCGGAACAGTCACTACCGGCGGTGGCGAGGGTGTGGGGCGAGGCGCGGGCTTAGACGGGTGCGCCGGACGCGTGATTTCGCGTCGTGGGGTAACCGCGGCGACCGCTTCCGGCGCCGGGCGCGGAACGTCCGGCTGCGTGTTCGCAGGTCGCGGCGAAGCGTGTGGTGCAGGAAGGTTAAGTGCCGCGACGTGTCCTCGATCTGCCGGCGCCGTCCCGGGCAAGAGCCCTGCGGGAGGAGGATGCAGGACCAGAAAGGAGAGGGCCACCGACCCTATGACCGCCGCGCCGGCCGGCACGAACGACCCGATTGCAGCGATTTTCAGCTTCATTCCGTCGCCTGCCCTCGGCAGACACCCCTCCCTGGACGCTTACCTTCCTATCGGCGGCAGACGGCTGGCGCTTGAGCGTCACGAAGGCTCACGATCCGGCCAACGCGACGTTCCTGCCACTCCGCTCCGGATCACTGATCCGGAGAGGCGCAGAGCGTTCTACGAGATGCTCGGAGCGATGCCGAAGGCTAGTTTCGAACGTTGACCAGAGGCGGGCGCTGGTCGTTTGCGGAGGGTTGATTCTCTTTGTTGGACAGGGGACTCTCGGCGGCCTCGGCGAACGCGATCCGTATTGCTTCGCTCGCCGACAGCCGGGCTCCCTGCGCGAGGAGGCCGGCATATTCTGGCCCCAGCTCCGCATCGAGTGAGCGGTCGGTGCTGCGGGCGAATGTGGCATCTGGTTCTTCGATCTCGACGCCGAGTCGCCGCGCGAGGGCGAGCGCGCAGCCGCGCAGCATCGCCGCGAGACCGGGGTTGGAATCAACATACGCCGCAGCGAGGCCATGTAATCCATAGACGAGGATTCCCTCGTGCTGCGCCGCCTGGGCGTTTCCCAGGCTCCGGCCGAACCACTCGAGGGCGGAGCTGCGATTTCCTTCTGCGAGGTGGCTGAGAGCGACGTTGTGCTCGAGCAGGCCGTGGCCGATCCCGCTTCCGAGCTGCTCCTCGAGCAGCTCGCGCGTCACTCCGGGGCACCCTCTCACCAGCGCCATCACGGCCCGGTTGTTGACCGCGAACGGAACCAGGGCCGGTTCCGCGGCCCGCGCATACCGCTCGTACTGCGCGAACCAGTCCTCCGCCTGGTCGTAGTCGCCCTCCCGCAGAGAGGCGAGCCCCAGCCCGTTCGCGGCCACTGCTTCCAGGTGCGCGTCGCCCAGGGAGCGCGCACGCCGCAGTAGGTCCTCGCAAAGCGCGCGGCAGCCCGCAGCGTCACCCCGAGCCCAGAGCACTTGTGCACGTGCCTGATTGACCTCCGCCCGCAGCTGCTCATCGAGTGAGTCGAGCTCGGGGAGCAGCGCATCGAGGAGTTCGCACGCCTCGATCAGCAGCCCGCGAGAGTTGAGGTATGCGACGAGGCCCAGCGTCGTCCGGGCCGCCTGCTCGATCTCGCCCGCGTCGCGGAAGGTGTCGATCGCGGTGCGGAGGTTGTCGGCCTCTCGGCCCCCCCACGCCATCCATCGGTCGAGCCAGCACCCGTTGCGCATCTCGTCGCGCGCCTGTCGTGCGAGGTCCGCGTAGTACTCGGCATGGCGGAGCCGCGTCTCCTTTGCTCTTCCCAGTGCCTCGAGCCGCTCGGACGCATACTCGTGAATCGACTCCAGCATCGAGAACCGGTCTTGCTCCACGCGCAACAGGCTGTTCTCCACCAGGCCCTCGAGGTCGTCCAGGCCGGCGTCGCAGACCTGTTGCGCCGCCTCCAGGTCGAAGCCGCCGACGAAGCAGCTCAGGCGCGCGAACAGCAGCCGTTCGTCCTCGGACAGGAGGTCGTAGCTCCACTCGATCGCGCCGATCAGCGTCCGTTGCCGGGCCGGACTGTCACGCCTTCCCCCGGTGAGGAGAACAAACCGGTCGTCGAGATGACTCAGGATCGCATCGGGGGAAAGGAGCCTGACGCGGGCCGCTGCAAGCTCGATTGCGAGCGGCAGCCCGTCCAGCCGTTGCACGAGCTCTGTGAGTGTCCCGTTCCCGGGCGCAAAGTCGGGCCGCACGGCCCGGGCGCGTTCCAGAAACAGCTCGACCGCCGGCTCGACGTCGAGGGGGCCGAGCGGATACTCGTGCTCGCCCGCCACACGCAGGGGAGCCCGACTCGTGGCGAGGACGGTGGCGCCGTTCTCCCGGGCCAGCGCCGCGACCACGACACCCGCCGCCAGAAGCTGCTCGAGATTGTCCAGTATGAGCAACGGTCGCTTTGCCTCGAGCTCCCTCGCCACCTCCGCCTCACCGACGCCCAGTGTCCCGGCGACCGCAGCAGGCACGCGATCGGGGTCGCGCACCGACTCGAGCGCGACGTACCACACTCCGCCGGGGAACCGGTCGACCAGGTCGGCGGCCAGCTGAAGCGCCAGCCGCGTCTTTCCCGCCCCCGCCGGACCCGTCACGGTGACGACCGCTCCGGGGTTCCGCAGCAGGAGGTGTCGCAGTTCCTCGAGCTCGCGCTCACGCCCGACGAGCGGCCAGCCCTGTGCCGGCAGGTTCATCGGCCGGTTCTCGAGCGTCAACGGAGCTGGAAACACGTCGCGGCCGAGTTGGAAGAGGCGCAACGGCAGCGAGAGGTCCTTCAGGCGGTGCTCGCCCAGGTCCACAATGTCGGCGGCCGGAACAAGATCCCGAGTCGTCTGCGAGAGCAGCACCTGCCCTCCGTGTGCCGCGGCCGCAATCCGAGCCGCCCGGTTCACCTCGAGGCCAACGTAGCCCTCACCGCTCAGTCGAACGCTGCCGGTGTGGATCCCCATGCGCACGCGCAGCGGCAGCTCGGAAAGCCGTTCCTGGGCATCCCGGGCAGCGGTGACCGCCTCCTCCGCCCGTTCGAATGCGAAGAAGAACGAGTCACCCTGTGTGTCGACCTCGTGCCCTTTCCGGCACGCCGTCCGGATCGCCCGTCGAGAGGCGGCAAGGGCCGCCTCGAACTCCCGCGGCGCGCTCTCGAGCAGCCGCGTCGATCCCTCGACGTCCGTGAACAGGAAGGTCACCGTTCCTTCTGGGAGGGTCACACGAACAGTATTCGTCCGCCCGGGCTGCTCCGAATCCGTGCATTCACCGATGGGCCGCTAGGTACGGCCCCGCGGGTTCGGGCGGCAGTACGATCCACGCGTGGCTCGTTTCCTGCACACGATGGTCCGGATCGCGGACCCGGTGCGCAGCAGAGCGTTCTACGAGGCGCTCGGTTTCCGGTTCGACCGCGACATGGACATCGTCCGTGACGGTCAGGTCGAGGCGACGAACTACTTCTTCTCGCTCGGCGACAGCGAGTCGGTGCTCGAGCTGACCTTCAACCACGACGGCCGCACCTACGACGTCGGCACTGGTTACGGCCACATCGCGATCGGCGTCGACGACCTCGACGGCACGCTGGCACGGCTGGCCGAGCAGGGGATCGAGCCGGAGCGCCCGCCGTACCAGGTGCGCGAGGGCGGCTCGTGGCTCTGTTTCGTCCGCGATCCGGACGGCTATCGCATCGAGATCATCGGCCGGAACTAGCGACCCAGTCGGCGCGAAAATCGGCGGAATCCCCGATGTCCTTCGTGCCCGAGAGAGCCACGCTTCTCTGCGAAAGGAGGTTCTCATGGGTGAGGACAAGCACGAGGACAAGCAGAACAGGAGTGACAAGGTTGCGCGTGGCTTGGAGCTGGGCGCAGTTCTCTCGATTCTCCTGCTCGTTCCGTTCGTGCGCCGGCGGCGAGAGCAGGTGAAGCGGCATCGCCGCGGCCGCTTCGCGACCGTGTGCCATTAGAACGGCGGACTCGATACCAGATCGGTCGTTCGCGAGGCGCTCACGTGAACACAGATCCTCAGTCTCTACGTGGTCGGCTCTTGGCCGCCGCCGCCGAGTATCAGAAAGTGCACGAGCAGCACCGGCGGGCGGGGCGTGAGGGGCAGTCGCGCCGCCGTCTCGAAACTCGGCTCGCAGAGCTTTCGACCCAGTTCGAGCGGCTTCTCGCCGCGGCCGCCCTGGATGACGGCGTGCGGGAGGAGTGGCGGCGACACCTCTACCACGGTGCCGCCGCACCGGACGTGCCCGCGTCGGCGCCGGTTTCGGCGCCGGGCAGGCACCGGCCACCGCGAAACAGGAGCCGTGGAAGTGCGCCGCTCTGGCAGCGCTAGGACGCCGAGGTCGACGGGGCTCGCGACAGCGGGCCCCGTCGATACCGGGCAAGTAGCCGTTTAGTCACTGCAGAGATCTGCGACCCTCGCACGAGTGTGCGCGACGAGGTCGTCCGTCTTGAGCCGGACGGAGACGTCGTGAGCGCCGG
>DASSLB010000337.1:0-2460 GCA_035689945.1 Gaiellaceae bacterium
GTCGGCGAGAGCTCGCCGAAGGCCGGCGGATCACGGTGGATGGGCCAGCGGTCGCCCTTCGCCTCCGCCTTGCCGTCGACGGGGTCGCCGATCACGTTCCAGATTCGGCCGAGCGTCTCGTCGCCGACCGGCACCGAGATCGGCTGCTGCGTGTCGACGACGTCCACGCCACGCGCGAGACCGTCGGTCGTATCCATTGCGACTGCGCGGACGCGGTCGTCGCCGAGATGCTGCTGCACCTCCGCGATCAGCTCACGGGTCCCGCCGTCCTCGGGGACGGCGATGCTCAGCGCGTGGTAGATCTCGGGGAGCCGGTCGGGGAAGACGGCGTCCAGCACGACGCCCTTGATCTCGACGATCTTTCCCGTGTTCTTGCCGTTGCTCTTGTCGGCCACTGAATCTCCCCTAGATAAAGGTCGCGCGGCGCCGCTTGCCGGCGGCCGCAAAGCACAGGCACTTTATCCGACCCGGCTCCACGCTCCTCGGTGGAACCGACCGCGTTTGCGAAGCTTGCGCGATGGCCGACACGGACGTCTCCGCGACTCCGTTCACCGGACGGACCGCGTGGACCAGGAGCCTGCAGACCCCGCTCCGCGCCTTCCTCCGGACGGAAACGGGTAGCGCGGCCGTCCTCCTTGCCGGCGTCGTCGCGGCGCTCGTCTGGGCGAACGCAGATCTCGGGTCGTACGAGCGCGTCTGGACGACGACACTCTCGATCCGGATCGGGAGCGCGGGCGTCTCGCAGGACCTGCGCGGCTGGATCGACACCGGCCTGATGGCCTTCTTCTTCTTCGTGATCGGGCTAGAGGCGAGGCGCGAGTTCGACCTCGGCGAGCTGCGCGAGCGGCGACGCGTCGCGCTTCCCCTGCTGGCAGGCGTCGGCGGAATGGTGGTGCCGATCGCGATCTACCTCGCGGTCAACGCCGGCCACGGCTCGACGCACGGCTGGGGAGCCGCGATGTCGACGGACACCGCGTTCGCGCTCGGCCTGCTCGCGCTCGTGGGGCCGGGCTTCCCCGATCGGCTGCGCGCGTACCTGCTCACGGTCGCGGTCGTCGACGACATCGTCGCGCTGCTCGTGATCGCGATCGCGTACAGCGGCGACGTCTCGACGATGGAGCTCCTGATCGGCATCGGCCTGTTCGGCTGCATCCTCCTGATCCGCGCCGCCGGCATCCACTTCGGCCCGGTCTACTTCGTGTTGGGCACGGCCGTCTGGGTCGCGTTCTTCAAGGCCGGCGTCGACCCGGTGGTCGCGGGACTCATGGGCGGCGTGATCGCGCTCGCATACCCCGCGCAGCGAAGCGACCTCGAGCGCGCGTCCGACCTCTTCCGCCTCTTCCGGGAGCAGCCGACCGGAGGCCTGGCGCGCTCGGCACGCTCGGCGCTGAGGACGGCGGTCTCGCCGAACGAGCGGTTGCAGACGCTCTGGCATCCGTGGACGAGCTACGTGATCGTGCCGCTCTTCGCGCTCGCCAACTCAGGCGTGCACCTGAGCATGGGCTTCCTCGGGAAGGCGTACACGTCGCCCGTCACGCTTGGGATCCTGCTCGGCTACGTGGTCGGCAAGCCGGTCGGGATCGTCGGTGCGACCTGGCTCGCGACTCGTCTCACGAACGGCCGCCTGCGCGCGCCGGTCGGCTGGGCATCCGTGGCGGGAGCGGGGACGATAGCCGGCATTGGCTTCACCGTCTCGCTGCTCATCGCCTCGCTCGCGTTCAACGGCGCCCGCCTGGACGAGGCCAAGGTCGGTGTCCTCAGCGCGGCGATCCTTGCGGCTGCGCTCACGTGGCTCCTCTTCGTCGGGACGAAGCGGCTGCCTCGGAGACTGCGGATCCGGATGCTGCTCGGCACGCCCGAGCTCATTGTCGACCTCGCGGATCCTGTCGACCCCGAGCGCGACCACGTCCGTGGCCCGATGGACGCGCCGGTCACCGTGCTCGAGTACGGCGACTTCGAGTGCCCCTATTGCGGACAGGCGGAGCCGGTCGTGCGCGAGCTATTGCGCGACTTCGGAGACGTCGCGTACGCCTGGCGGCACCTGCCCCTGAACGACGTGCACCCGAACGCGCAGCTGGCAGCCGAGGCGGCGGAGGCCGCGGCTCAGCAGGGAGCGTTCTGGGAGATGCACGACCTCCTGCTCGAGCATCAGGACCGGCTCGGCTTTCGCGACCTCGTCGGCTACGCCGCCGAACTGGGACTCGACGTCGAGCGCTTCGAGGAAGACCTGCGCACGCGCTCCGGCGCCGGCCGCATCGCGCAGGACGTCGACTCGGCCGACCTGTCCGGCGTCTCCGGGACGCCGACCTTCTTCATCAACGACCTGCGCCACTACGGCGCCTACGACATCGCGACCCTCTCGGCAGCCGTCAAGGCTGCTCGAGCCCGCGAGCTCGTCCGGCCGACGTCGTGAGACGGGCGGTTCCCTAGATCTGAGGCCCGTAGCTCTGAACGCTGCTG
>DASSLB010000338.1:0-4639 GCA_035689945.1 Gaiellaceae bacterium
CCGAAGAGCCTCCATCGCGTGAAGCTGAACCTCGCCCTCCTGGGCGACAGCCAGCTGAACCCGCAGGTTTCGGCGACGGTCGCGCGGCAGATGGTCGCGAACAAGAAGATCCTCGGCATGGTCGGCTTCGCCGGCTCGAACGAGGAGCTCGGCGGCGGACCGGTGCTCGACGCGGCGAAGCTTCCCTACGTCACGGGCTCGGCGACGAAGGACACCCTGGCTACGGGAGCTACCGGCCAGAAGCCGCTGAAGTACTTCTTCCGCGTCGTTCCGATCAACTCGACCCAGGCGAAGGCCGGCGTCGCGTACATCGTCCCGAAGCTCAAGCTGAACAAGGGCTCGAAGGTCATGATCGTGGACGACGGCGAGGCCTACGGGATCGACATCGCGAACGCGGCGCAGAAGGCGTTCAAGGCCGCGGGCATCACGAAGATCACCCGTGAGTCGGTGAAGGAGACCGACGCGAACCCGGGCGGGTCGGCAGGGTTTGCTGCCGACATGGCGCCTGTCGCGCTGAAGGCGGCAACGGGCGGTTACAAACTCGTCTACGCGCCGTCGCAGGACGCGCCGGACTCGCAGGCGTTCGTCGAGCAGCTGAAGACGGACGGCTACAAGGGTGGCTTCATGGCGACGGACGGAAGCGTCAGCCCGACGCAGTACAAGTTCCCGGGTGCCTACGTCTCGTTCTTCGGCCCCGGGATCGACAAGATCAACAAGACGTACGTCAAGCAGTACAAGGCGACGTACGGTGCGGCGTCGGCGACCGACCCGTTCGGGGCTCCGAGCTTCGTCGCCGCGCAGATGCTCGGCACTGCGATCTCGCAGCAGTGCGCGGCATCGCACGGCACGAAGATCAGCCGGGCGCTCGTCGCGAAGAAGCTGAAGAACGTCAAGCTGTCGACGACGATCCTCGGCTACAGCATGGCCTTCAACAACCCCGCGGACGCCTTTCACGGCCCGAAGTCGGGCGTGACGGTGTTCCAGATCCAGGCCAACGGGTCCTACAAGGAGGTCTACGCGGCCAGTTAGCGCGTGCCGTCGTAGGGAATCGCGTGCGGCCCGTCCAGGTGGCGGGCCGCACGCGCAATTGAGGTCAAGATGAGCACAGTCCTCGCCTTCCAACTCCAGACCTGGAACTTCTTCTTCCGGGAGCTCGTCGGCGGGCTGGCGGTGGGGAGCCTCTATGCGCTCATCGCACTCGGGTACACGATGGTGTACGGCGTCCTGAAGCTCCTCAACTTCGCGCACGGCGACGTCTACATGATCGGCGCGTACATCGGCTTCTTCGTGTTGAACGCGCTCGGCTCGCCGCTCAACCCGGTCATGCCGATCGTGCCGCTCATCCTCCTCGCCTTCGCGGCCGCGATGGTCGGCTGCGGGATCCTCGGCGTCGTGATCGAGCGCTTCGCCTACCGGCCGCTGCGCAAGGCTCCGCGAATCGCGCCGCTGATCAGCGCGATCGGCGTGTCGTTCTTCCTCCAGCAGACGGCAGTCCTGCTGTGGAGCCCGAACCCACGCTCGTACGACACCTTCAGCCTGCGCCCGGACAGCTCGGGCATCGGCGAACTGTTTCGCACCGCGTTCACGATCGGCAACTTCTCGATCCAGTACGTGCAGCTCGTCGTGATCGTCACGACGATCGCGCTGATGATCGGGCTCTCGCTCTTCGTCTGGCGGACGCGGACGGGGAAGGCGATGCGAGCGGTCTCCTACGATGCCGAGGCGTCGTCGATGATGGGCATCGACGTCGACCGCGTGATCACGGTCACCTTCCTGATCGGCTCGGCGCTCGCCGGTGCGGCCGGCGTGATGACCGGGTTGGTCTACCAGCAGCTCAACCCCTACATGGGCTTCGGCGCCGGGCTGAAGGCGTTCACCGCCGCGGTCGTGGGCGGGATCGGGAACATCGGCGGCGCCGTTCTGGGCGGCCTCCTCATCGGCCTGACCGAGACGTTCACGGTCGGCTACCTCTCGTCGGCGTTCTCGGACCTCATCCTCTATTCCATCCTGGTCGTCTTCCTGCTCTTCCGCTCGACCGGGATCCGCGGCGCACCGGTGCTGCAAAAGGTCTGACGTGAGCACGGAGAGCCCGGGCCCGCAACCCGCCACTTCACCGCAGATCGGCGTCGACGAATGGGTCCAGCGGTCGGGCGAGCGCATCACCGGTCCGGCAGGGCTGCTCGGTACGGCGGCTCGCCTGGTGAACCGGATGCCTCCGATCCTGCTGCTCGCCGTCTTCATCGGGCTTGCCTGCGCGATCCCCGAGCTGTCCACGAGCGGCTACGTCATCGGGGTCACCGCCGACACGCTGCTCTACGTCCTGCTCGCCATGGGCCTGAACGTCGCGGTCGGCTGGGCCGGAATCCTCGACCTCGGCTACGTCGTCTTCTACGGCTTCGCGGCCTATCTCTTTGCCGAGCTGTCGTCTGCCCACTACAACCTCCACTGGGCGACCTGGCAGACCGTGCCGCTCGTGATCGCGGCCACGATCCTGCTCGGCTTCGTCCTCGCTCTCCCGTCACGGCGGTTGAGCGGCGACTACCTCGCGATCGTGATGCTCTTCTTCCTCCAGATCTTCAACAACTTCACGACCAACGGCTACGCGTGGAACTGGCTCGGTCTGACCGGGCCTCATGACGTCACGGGCGGGCCCACGGGCATCAACAACGTCGACCGGTTCCGGGTCTTCGGGCGCGTGCTGAGCAACGCGCCGACCGACTACGTGTTCGTCTCGGCTGCAGGCATCGCCGTCGTCGCGATCCTGTTCCACTTCGTCAACCGGTCTCGTACCGGGCGTGCCTGGCGCGCGCTGCGCGAAGATCCACTCGCGGCGGAGATGATGGGGATTCCGGTCAAGTGGCTCAGTCTCCTCGCCGTCGCAGTCGGAGCCGGCGTCGCCGGATTCGCCGGTTCCGTGAACGGCGCCTACTACCAGGGCGTGTTCCCCGACACGTTCATGTTCCCGCTTCTGATCACCGTCTACGCCATGGTGATTCTCGGGGGTGCCGGCAGCCTAGGAGGCGTCGTCTTCGGCGCCGTCGTCGTGAACGTCCTGCTGGAGGTGCTGCGCACACCCGACCATGCTCGCTGGGTCTTCTACGCAGCCTTGATCCTTGGGCTTCTTGCCAAGCTCAGGCCGTGGCGGCTGCTCGCCGCACTGGTGGCGGGCCTCGCAATCTTCGGCGTCGTCGCGCACGAGATCGTCGGCGCGGTCTGGGCTCGCGGCGTAGGCGGCCCGATCGCGACCGGGCCGACGTCGTACACGACGCACGGCTTTCTCGCGACCGTGATCCGCCACTGGATGGTGCTGCCGAAAGGCACCTACACGGCCGAGGACTTCCGGATCGGCAACTACGCCTTCGTCATCGTGATCGCGCTCGTGCTTGCGTGCACGGTCCTCAAGGGCTGGAAGCGATGGGCGCTCCTCGTGCCGACGATCTGGGGTGCGTGCTTCGTCTGGGAGACCGTCCTCATCGAACAGAACCCGGTCACCCGGCCACTCTTCCTCGGCGTGATCCTCATCGTCCTCATGGCGACGCGGCCCGCCGGCCTGTTCGGGAAGACGCGGGTGGAGATCGTATGAGCGAGAACGGCGCCGAGCGGAAGCACCTGCTCGAGTTGCGGGACCTGAGCCTGTCGTTCGGCGGCCTCAAAGTCATAGACGGGCTCGACCTCCACGTCGACGAGCACGAGATCGTGAGCGTGATCGGCCCGAACGGCGCGGGCAAGACGACCCTCTTCAACCTCGTGACAGGCGCCTACCGGCCCGACACCGGCGACATCTTGCTCGACGGCGAGAGCCTGATCGGCCTTCCGTCACACAAGATCAACCAGCGCGGAGTAGCGCGCACGTTCCAGACGCTGCGGCTCTTCCTGAACATGACGGTCAAGGAGAACGTCATGGCCGCCCAGTATGGACGCACGAAATCGACGATCATCGAGCAGATGCTCCAGCTGCCGCGCGCGCGGCGCGAGGAGCGCGAGATCAACGCGTTCGCGGAGGAGAAGCTCGGCTTCTTCGGCGAGCGCCTGATGGGCTACCGCTGGAACCAGCCGGCCTACTCGCTGTCCTACGCCAACCGGCGCCGGCTCGAGATCGCGCGCGCCACGGCGAGCCGGCCGCGGATTCTCCTCCTCGACGAGCCTGCTGCCGGCATGAACCCCGTCGAGACGCACGAGATCACGGAGCTGATCGGGAAGCTTCGCGCCGAGGGTGGCTTCACGATCCTCCTGATCGAGCACGACATGCACGTTGTCGAGGGCATCTCCGACCGCGTCGTTGCGCTCGACCACGGCGTCAAGATCGCGGAGGGCAGCTTCGAGGCCGTGGCGACCAACCCGCGTGTCGTCGAGGCGTACCTCGGTGCGAGCGCGACGGCGACGAAGTGAGCGAGTCCGGCGGAAACGGAGCCACGCCCGCGCCGCTGCTGCAGCTGGAAGCAGTGGACACGTACTACGGGCCGTTCCACATCCTCCAGGGCGTCAACCTCCACGTTCAGCCCGGCGAGCTCGTCTGCCTGCTCGGCGGGAACGCGAGCGGCAAGTCAACGACGCTCAAGACGATCCTCGGGATCGTCCAGCCGCGCTCCGGGAGGGTGCTCCTCGACGGCGACGACGTGAGCCGCTGGCCGGTCGCGCG
>DASSLB010000339.1:0-2577 GCA_035689945.1 Gaiellaceae bacterium
TTCCGGCGTCACCTCCGCGACGTAGAGCAGGTCGTCGAGGTAGCAGTTCATGTGGAAGCCGGCCGTGACCACGGCGTCCATCGCCTCGCGCGCCTCCGCGAGCGGGATCGGGATGTGGAGGAGAAACTCGCCGGTCGCCGGGTCTGCGACAACCGCACCCTGGTAACAGACGACGAGATCGTCGAGCCCTGCCTGCTCGAGGTAGGGCCGTACAGCCCGGAACATCCGCCCGGTGACGACGACCACGTGCGCGCCGGTCGAGCGCGTTCGCACGAGTGCGTCCTGCGTCCGGGGCCGCAGCACGGCGTCCTCGGCGATCAGCGTCCGGTCGAGATCGAATGCGAAGGCGGCAACGCGCCGCGGGAAACGCGCCGGAAGCTCGACCGCTACGGCGCCGTGCCGCCGGTCGAGGTGACGACGTATGCCGACACGTCAGCGATCTGCTGCGCGCTGAGCTGCGACTTGAACGCCGGCATCTGGGCGCCCCCGTTCGTCACCTGCGCCGTGACGGCGCGGTAGTCGGGCTTGAGCGAGTCGAGGTTCGGCCCGATCGTGCCGCTGGCATTCGCGGCGGCGAGGGTGTGGCAGTTGCCGCAGCCGCCGCTCGCGAATACCGCCTTACCCTTCGTCGAGTCTCCCTTCAGCTTGAACGCCGGGGTGACCGGGAACGAGGGCGTAGTGACGGCGCCTGTGCCGACGACCGTGTTAGGCGTCGGAGTGGCGACGCCCTCGGCTCCGCACCCGGCGAGCGCGACTGCGCCGAGCAGCACGGCGGCGATGACTGCGGGACGGCGCACCGCGCAGGACTCTAATGAAGGGGTAAGACCGCGGGCGCGGGGAACCGGCGGAGCAGCACCGCTGACTACCATTCCCACTATGAAACGCAGATCGTTCGGACGCGACCGGGGACTCTCGCTGCGGATGCTCTTCACGAGTGGGCTCCTGGGCCTGCTCTACGTCGTCTTCGCACTCGTCCTCTTCTATGCCCTTCACGCGGGCATCGTGCTGATGCTCGTGATCGTGATCGGCATCGCCTTCTTCCAGTACTACACATCCGACAAGCTCGCACTCGCCGCCTCCGGGGCCAAGGTCGTCTCCGCCGAGGAGGCGCCCGAGCTGCACGCGATGGTGGAGCGCCTTTGCGCGATGGCCGACCTGCCGAAGCCGCGCATCGCGGTCGTCGACAGCGACGTGCCGAACGCCTTCGCGACGGGCCGGAACCCGAAGCACGCAGCGGTGGCGGTCACCCAGGGGCTCTGGCGGCGGCTCGATCCGCAGGAAATCGAGAGCGTCCTGGCACACGAGCTCTCCCACATCGCGAACCGCGACGTGCTCGTGATGACGGTCGCGAGTTTCTTCGCGATGCTCGCCGCGATGCTGACCCGCTTCGGGCTCTACGCCGGGATGTTCGGCGGCTTCGGCGGCGGCAACCGCGACAACAACAACAACCAGGTGCCCGTGTGGCTGATCGTGTTCCTGGTCTCGATCGTCGTCTACGCGATCAGCTTCATCCTGATTCGGACGATCTCCCGCTACCGCGAGTACGCGGCCGACCGCGGCTCGGCGATCATCACCGGTGCGCCGGAGAACCTGATGAGCGCGCTCCAGAAGATCTCGAGCGGCATCACGCAGATCCCGCAGCGCGACCTGCGCGAGGTGCAGGGCATGAACGCGTTCTTCATCATCCCGACCAACTGGAAGACGAACATGGCCGAGTGGATGATGGATCACCCGCCGCTCGAGAAGCGCCTCGCGGCGCTCGCGGAGATCTCTCGCGAGATGGGCAAGCCCGTCAGCTAGGCCTCGAGCTGCTCTAGATAGGAGCGTCGAACAAGGCGAGCCACTTGCTCAGGTCGGGCTCGACCGGGAGCTCGTTCTCGAGCTTCGCCTTCAGCTCGAGTTCCTGCGCGTTGTCGCGCTCCTGCTTCTCGCCGGTCGGGATGAACGGCCACCACGTGCCCGTCTTGAAGCCGTAGATCCAGTAGACGGGGTGGCCCGAGCTGAATGCGGAACCGTCGAAGCGGAACGCGGCTGCGAGGAGCTGGCCGCCGAAGCCGTGCGCCTCGAGCTCCGAGGCGAGTGCGTGCACGCCCGCGACCTGGTCGTCGAGCTGATCGTCGTGGACGATGACCCACTCGAAACCGAAGGAGTCGGTCTTGCGGTCGATCTCCGAGCCGGAGCCGCGGGCGACGCTGCGCAAGAGCTCTTCCGCATCGTTCTCGGTCGAGGTGAACTCGCCGGCCGACATCGGCTTGAAGATGAGCGCCGAGTCGCCAGCGGTCTTCAGCGAGCACTCGGTGTCGAGCGTGACGGCCGCGGTCGAGAGCGCGAAGAGCCGTTCGGCCGCGGGCTCCTGGAGCTTCTTGCGGCCGAAGAGGATGTCGCCGAGTCGGGTCAGGACTCGGTTGCTTCCTCGGCCGGCTGGGCCTCGGGCTCAGCGCCCGCCGCCGGCTGGGCGCCGCTCGCGCCCGGGGCAGGCTCGGCGTCGCCGGCCGGGATCTCCTTGTGCGGCTCGCCGGAGCCGACCTCGGCCTTGAGCTTCGCAAGCTCGTCGTCGACCTGCGAGCTGGACGAGAT
>DASSLB010000340.1:0-2457 GCA_035689945.1 Gaiellaceae bacterium
GGCCCGGCTCACACGACGAGTTCAGCCGCTCCTGGAAGCCCAGCGAGTTCCCCGAGGGGATGCTGCGTGCGTACGAGCTCGTCTCACCCGACGGGAACGAGGTGGTCGGCGTCTCGGTGTGGGACTCGGCCTCCTCGAGAGACGCGTATCGCCGGTCGGAGGTGGAGTCGGAGCGCCGGAGCGCGATGGCCCCCTACGTCCTCGAGGAGGTCTCCGGCTTCTACGTCGGGCGCGAGCTCAAGATCCCGCGCGATTGAGCTCAGCCAGGCCGCGGGCCACTCCGGCCGCGGCGCGCGCGAGATCTGCGGACGCCTTCGCATCTCCGGTCACGGCTCGGCTCAGCTTCTTCATCACGCGCTCCGCAAGCTCGACGACCTCGTCGGCGTAGCGCGCGATCTCCTCCGGGACGCGGACGATCTCGGCGCGCGTTTCCTCGTTCCGCTCCGCCATGAACGCGGCGTAGGCCGCGGCGTCTTCGTCCCCCAGCCGGACGAGCTCGGCGGCCAGCGTGTGGGCGCGCTCCGCGTCGGCCTCGTTGCCGGCGTAACGTGCGGCGAGCTCGGCGAGCGCGGCCGCGAGAGCGGCGGTCAGCGCGGTTGCGGCGCCACTGGCGGGTGCAGGCGTCCGCTCGCCGATCGCGGCGAGGAGCTCATCTACTCGGAGCTCGTTCAGCATGGCGGTAGAAGTCGGCGTGGACGGGCTCGAGTGGCGTGATCCCGCGGATCAGGTCGGCGGCCTTCTCGGCAACCATCATCACGGGCGCGTAGATGTTCCCATTCGGGACGAAAGGAAAGACGGAGGCGTCGACGACCCGGATGCCGTCGAGCCCGTAGACCCGCATCGTCGCCGGGTCGACCACCGTTCCCATCGCGCACGTGCACGAGGGATGGAGTGCGGTCTCGGCGTCGCGCGCGACCCAGTCGAGGATCTCTTCGTCGCTCTGCACAGACGGCCCCGGCGAGATCTCTCCTCCGTCGTACGGCGCGAAGGCCGGCTGCTGGAGGATCGAGCGGGCAACATGAATCGCCTCGACCCACTCGCGCCGGTCGTTTGGCGTGGAGAGGTAGTTGAAGCGGAGCGCGGGATGCGTATGCGGGTCCGAGCTCGTGATCTTCAGGGAGCCGCGCACGTCGGAGTACATCGGCCCGACGTGGACCTGGTAGCCGTGCTTCGCCGTCGGCTGCGAGCCGTCGTACCGGACCGCGAGCGGCAGGAAATGGAACATCAGGTTTGGGTACGCGACCTTGTCGTTCGAGCGGACGAAGCCACCGGCCTCGAAGTGGTTCGTCGCGCCCGGGCCGCTGCGCAGGAACAGCCAGCGGGCGCCGATCTCCGGCCGTCGCCACTTCTTTAGCGCGGGCTGCACCGACACCGGCTGCGTCGATGCGTGTTGGACGTAGACCTCGAGATGGTCCTGCAGGTTCTCGCCGACGGCGGGTAGGTCGTGTACGACCGATATATCAATTGCCTCCAACTCATCTGCGTCGCCGACTCCGGAGAGCTGCAGGAGCTGCGGGGAGTTGATCGCCCCGCCGCAGAGGATCACCTCGTCCGCGCGCAGAACCTCGCCGTCTGCGAGCTCGATGCCGGTTGCACGCGAACCCTCGAAGACGACACGGTTCACGAACGTGCGGCAGCGAACCTCCAGGTTTGGTCGCTTCATCGCCGGGTGGAGGTAGGCGCGCGCTGCGCTGAGGCGGCGGCCGCGGTGGATCGTGCGGTCGAACTCGGCGAAGCCCTCCTGCCGGTAGCCGTTGACGTCCTTCGTCAGCTCGTAGCCCGCCTGCTGCACCGCCTCGAAGAAGGCGCCGAAGAGGGGGGAGGACGCGGGCCCGCGCTCGAGCACGATCGGCCCGGCTCCGCCTCGCCACTCGTCGGCGCCGGCGAGGCACGTCTCCATCTTCTTGAAGTACGGCAGGCAGTGCGCGTAACCCCACTGCTCGAGGCCCGCCTCGCTCGCCCAGCGCTCGTAGTCGAGAGGGTTGCCGCGCTGGAAGATCATCCCGTTGATCGAGCTCGAGCCGCCGAGCACCTTGCCGCGCGCGTGGTAGACGCGGCGGCCGTGCATGAACGGCTCCGGCTCGGAGTTGTACATCCAGTCGTAGCGTGGGTTGCCGATCGGGAACGAGAGTGCGGCCGGCATGTGGATGAACGGATCCCAGAGATAGTCGGGTCGTCCGGCTTCGAGGACGAGCACCCGCGTCGATGCGTCCTCGGTCAGGCGCGCCGCGAGCGCGCTGCCCGCCGAGCCGCCGCCGACGATCACGTAGTCCCAGGTCGTCACGCCAGCACGACGGTCTGCAACTCGGTGAAGGTCTCCATCGGCGCAGAGCCTCCCACCCGGCCGATGCCGCTCGCGGTGCCTGAGCGGCCCCCGAACGGCAGGTGGGTCTCCCAGTAGTTCGACGACTCGTTGATGTTGACCCAGCCCGTGCGCACGGCGTCGGCGTAGCGCAG
>DASSLB010000341.1:0-4693 GCA_035689945.1 Gaiellaceae bacterium
GGACGTACGGCTACCCGGGACGCTGACCCCGCTCTTCCCGGGACTCCCTCGCCGCCTCGAGATCGAGGCGGCGAGCGTCCTGGGCGCGATCGACGAGCTCGAGCAGCGCTGGCCCGGGCTCCGCGACCGTCTCGTCGCGGAGGGCCCGTCGCTGCGCCACCACATCCACGTTTACGTCGACGGCGAGCGCGCGGCGCTGGACACGCCGGTCGCGGAACGCTCGCGTCTCGACGTCATCGCCGCGATCAGCGGCGGCTAGCACCACCCCGGCGCCCGTCTCGCTCGCACGCTGAGCCAAGCCGATCGCGGCCGGAGCCGTTTCCTTGCGGGAGGAACAATGCAACGCGTCCTCGGCCGGTAACCGATCCTCTGTGGCGGCGGCTTCGCGAGGGGCCGACGCCGCACAGACCCGAGCGACCGTTTAGGATCCCGTGCTTCAAAGGGGGTGTCGCCAGCGCGGGCGACCGCGTTCGGTTTCGGCCTGGCACCAAAACCAGCAGGACGACCAGCTGGAGGAAGATATGAGCCGAGTTTCACCTGGGCGCCGCATCACCGCGACGCTCGTCGGCCTCGTCCTCGCCGTCGCTGCTGCCGTCGTGTTCACAGGATCCGCGGCAGCCAACTCGACGAGGAGCGCAGCGAGAGGCGCGCTGGACTGCAACGGATTCAGCCCGGCACAGCAATCCATCAAACCCACGGGAGCGTGTACTGACGTCAGAGGCTTCGCCGGTGTCGAGAATGCGAACACCGAGGACGGCCGTTTCTACGACAACGGCCACTACATCGGCCACGACGAGCCCGACCTGACCTTCCTGTCGAGCAGGCCGGGATCCGGGAACGACGTGACCTGGACCGAGACGCTGGGCACGGATCCCGCGGCGACTCCGACGGTCACGTCACCGGGAAGCGACGTGACGCACTGGTTCGAGCTGTCGATCGCCCCGTGGTTCTCGATGGCGCTCTGCGATCCGTACTCCTATCCGCAGACGTCGTGCGTGCCGAACAGCGACTCGAACGCGCCGCGTCAGGGGTATCCGGGCGCACCGCGGCACGGCTACCCGGGCGGAGGCAGCTCCTTCCTCGAGGTGCAGTTCTATCCGCCCGGAGAGGCGCCGTTCTTCGACAACATCAGCTGCGACAACACGCACTGGTGCGCGTCGTTGCACATCAACGACCTCGAGTGCACTCTGAACTTCGGCCATTGCAACACGAACTGCATCGAGCCGACGAACTTCGCCTTCATCCAGAAGGACGGTGTACCGACCGGTCCCGCCGGACCACAGGTCGCCACGCTCGCCTCGTTCACGCCGAACGACCAGACGCTGCTGATGAACCCCGGCGACACCGTCAAGGTTCACATCTTCGACGCTCCACTGACGGGGGGTGGTCATGCGCTCGAAGTGGCTGTCGACGACCTCACGACCGGGGAAAGCGGATTCATGCAGGCGTCCGCGGCGAACGGCTACATGGCGACGAACATCGGTAACTGCAAGGGGATCCCGTTCAACTACGAGCCCGAGTACTCGACCGCCAAGCAGGGGAACATCGTGCCCTGGGCCGCGCTGCAGACGAACATCAGCACACAGTTCGAGATCGGGCACTGGACGCCGTGCTCGTCGCTGTCCGATCCCGCCAGCAGCTTCGACGGCCTGATCAACTTCACCGCCGGCGACGAGTTCTGGCTCACCTGCAACGGCGCGTACGAGTCACCCGCCGACAGCGCTTCCGGCAACCCTGAAGGGTTCGGAGGTGATGCGTTCTGCTACCCGGCGGGCGACACGCACGATGCTCTGAACCAGTTCAACATCTTCGCCGACCCGAACACGACGACCGGCTGCCTCAACTTCCTGAGCGGCGGCGACATCGACTTCGACGGCACGTCCTACTGGCCCGACTGGCCAACCGGCATCTCGGCAACGGACACGACACCGGGAAGCTTCGTCCAATCGGCGCCTAGCTCGGGCGGCCAGCCGTACGAGCAGTCGTTCTTCCAGACCGACATCGGTCTCAGCGAGTCGACGTGCGGGGCCGACATCAGCGGCTGCACGGTGCCGCCGTCCGGCCCGGGCAACTTCTATCCCTACTGGAGCACGATCACCAACGGCAACCAGTGCTCGATCCTCTTCGGGAACGTCACCGGCGGTGCCGGAGTGAACGACTTCGGCGGGACGGCTCAGTACGGATCCGATCTCCGCAACCAGATCGGCTACGACGAGTTCGAGAGCACGCCCACGCCGGCGGTTTGTTCCTGAAACACGTAATCACGCGGAGGGCCTGCGCCTGCGGGCCCTCCGTCGTCCTCGCAATCCGATCGGGGCCGAATCGCATAAGAGCTTCAGACGGGCCCCTCGCGAGTAGGCCGCTCCGGGGGGCCGTCGCTACATGCCCATCGCGTGGTAGCCGCTGTCCACGTACAGCGTCGTGCCCGTCACGTTGCCGGCGCCGTCGCCGAGCAGGTACGCGGCGGCCGAGCCGACGTCGTCCGCAGTGATGTGGCGGCGGAGCGGCGAGCGCTCCTCCACGATGTCCTCCATCGTGGTGAAGCCTGCAATCGAGCGGGCGGCGAGCGTACGGACCGGGCCGGCCGAGATCGCGTTGACACGGATGTTCTTCGCGCCGAGATCCCAGGCGAGGTAGCGCACGGAGGCGTCGAGCGTCGCCTTCGCGACACCCATTACGTTGTAGTGCGGCACGGCGCGCTCGCCGCCGAGGTACGTCATCGTCACGATCGAGCCGCCGCCGGCTTTCTCCATCAGCCGCTCGGCGCCGCGAGCGCACGCGACGAGCGAATACGCGCTCACGTCGACCGCGAGCCAGAAGCGATCGCGCGGAGTGTCGGTGAAGCGGCCCTCGAGATCCTCGGCGGCCGCGAACGCAACCGAATGGACGAGCAGGTCGAGCTCGCCGCCGAACGCCTCCCCCACCTCGGAGAACACGCGCGCCACGTCCTCGTCGGAGCGGACGTCGCACTCCGTCACGAGCGGCGAGGCGACCGAGGCGGCCAGCTCGCGCACCGTCGACTCAATCCGCTCTCCCTGGTAGGTGAAGGCGAGGCTCGCACCGCCGTCCGCGAGCTGCCGCGCGATCGCCCAGGCGATCGATCGCTTGTTCGCGACGCCAAGGACGAGTCCCCGCTTTCCCTCGAAGGCTCCGGACATTGGAGCGATCCTAGAGATAGCCTCCTCCGCGTGGGCCGGGTCGCGGTCGTCACGGGGGCCTCGTCGGGCATCGGCGCCGAGATCGCGCGGCTGCTCGCAGCGCGCGGCGACCTCTGTGTCCTCCTCGCGCGCCGCGCCGACCGGCTCGAAGCGCTTGCGGAGGAGATCGGCGGCGAGGCCGAGCCGTGTGACGTCTCCGACCGAGCAGCCGTCGAGGGCGTTGCCGACCGCATCCTCGAGCGCCACCCGAAGATCGCGGTGCTGGTCAACAACGCCGGCGTCCCCGGACGCACGCGGTTCCTCGACGGCGATGCCGAGGTGATCGAGCGGCTCGTCCGGATCAACTACCTCGGCGGCGTCTGGTGCCTTCGCGCCTTCCTCCCAGGCCTGCGGGCCGCGGCGCCGTCGGACGTCGTGAACATCGTCTCGGTCTCCGGTGTCGTGGCCGGACCGCCGAGCGGCCCCTACTCGGCGTCAAAGCACGCCCAGCTCGCGTTCTCGCGCACAATCGCAGCCGAGCTCCGCGGCGAGAGGATCCGGGTGCACACGGTGAAGCCCGGCTTCGCCGAGACGGAGGGTTTCCCGCAGTCGTGGCTGCCTCGATACGTGCAGCCGATCGTGATCGGGCCGGGCGATGTGGCGGCTCATGTTCTACGCTCGCTCGAGGACGGGCGCGGCGAGACGACGGTGCCCTGGTACTACGGCCCGGTCGGTGCGCTGCAGGACGTCTTGCCGAACGTATTCACCCGTGTCCTTTCGCGCATCCCGAAAGCTCCGTAGAATCGCCTCGTGGTCGAACAGACGCAGCCCTCGATCAAAGACGTCATCGCTGTCGCCGAGTTCAGGTCGGCGCTCCGCCACTTCCTGCGGCGGAGCGAGAAGGTAGCGCGTCAGTCGGGGCTCACACCGCAGCGCTACACGCTCCTGATGATGATCAAAGGGGCCCCGGGCGGTGACGAGCAGTCGACCGTGACCGAGCTGGCGGAGCGGCTGCAGCTCGCGCAGAGCACGGTGACGGAGCTCGTCCGCCGCGCCGAGACCGCCGGGCTCATCGAGCGCGAGCAGTCACAGCGCGACGCGCGGGTCGCTCACCTTCGACTCACGACGGAGGGCGAGCGGCGCCTGATGCTCTCCTTCACGGCGCTCGAGACCGAGCGCGCGCAGCTGCGCGAGGCGTTCGCCAATCTCGACGGCGGCGTCTCAGGCCCCTAGCGCGCCAGCAGGTACCAGCCGACACTCTCGACCAGGAGGCTCGCGTTCGCGCCGGCAAGCGCCTCGGCGTGCGCGCGGCGATCTCCCTCGCAGCCGGCGAGGTCGAGATACGCGGCGAGCTCGCGCCGCGCTTCCTCGTAGCGCTCGCGAAGGACGGCGAGCCCATTGACCGCGAACAGCTCCCGCAGCTCCGCGTCGGTGAGCAGACGCCGGTGCGACGGGTCGCGGACGGTCTCGAACTCGTGCAACGCGGCGGCCTCGGCCGGTTCGTCGGGAGCGAGCTGGTCGACGACGAGCACGTGACCGCCCCTCTTCGTCACCCG
>DASSLB010000342.1:0-4585 GCA_035689945.1 Gaiellaceae bacterium
GCGCACGTTGATCCCGGCGCCGACGGGCGTGGAGGCGCCGCAATGAGGCTCCGCTCACAGACCGGCGAGCGGATCGACCGCGGCCGCCCGATCACGTTCAGATACGCGGGCAAAGAGGTGACCGGCTTCGCCGGCGACACCGTCGGCTCGGCGCTCTTCGCGGCCGGCCGCCGCATCTTCTCGCGCAGCTTCAAGTACCACCGGCCGCGCGGCCTGCTCTGCTGCTCGGGCCACTGCGCGAACTGCATGATGACCGTGGACGGCGTCCCGAACGTGCGCGTCTGCGTGGAGCCGCTGCGACCCGATGTCGATGTACGAGACCAGAACGTCCGAGGCTCGGTCGACCGCGACCTGCTCGCGATCGTCGACAAGGTCGGCGGCCCATTCACGCCGGTCGGCTTCTATTACCGCACGATGATCCGGCCGCGCCGCGCGTGGCCCCTGTACGAGAAGGTGCTGCGAAACCTCGCCGGCCTCGGCCGCGTGAACGAGACGACGAACGGGCACGGCAGCTACGACACCGTGAACCGGCGTGTCGACGTCCTTGTGATCGGCGGCGGACCGGCCGGCCGGGCCGCCGCCAGTGCTGCTGAGGGCGACGTGCTCCTCGTCGACGACCGCGGTGGGCATGAGGCGCCGTACGACGTGCTCGCGCCGGCGACGGCACTCGCGATCTACGAGGGCGGCCTCGTTCCGGTTGCCGCGGGCAACGTCCTGTACAGGATCCGCGCGGGCCGGATCGTCGTCGCCACCGGAGCACTCGAGCAGCCCCTGCTCTTCGCGGGCAACGACCTCGTTGGGGTCATGCTCCCCGAGGCTGTCCGCCGGATGGTCGACGACTGGGCGCTGAAACCGGGCCAGCGCGCGGTCCTCGTGGGCGAAGCCGCGGCCGGTCTCAAGCAGCAGCTCGCCCGGGCGGGGGTCGAGATCGCCGCCGTCTCGGTCAGTCCGACGAGCCTCGCCGCACACGGACGCAAGGGGCGCCTGCGCTCGGTGCAGCTCGACGGCAGGCGGTTCGACTGCGACCTGCTCGTCGTCTCGGGCGGCCTACAACCGGCGTATTCGCTGCTCGCGCAGGCGGGCGCACGGATCGAATACGAGCCGCGGCGCGGCATCTTCGTTCCCACCGAGCTGCCTGCCGGCGTGCAGGTCGTCGGCGCCGCCGCCGGCGAGATCGAGCAGACACCGGCTCCCGCCGTGCTGGCGGGCAACGGCGACAAGTGCTTCGTCTGTATCTGCGAGGACGTCACGACGAAGGACATCAGGCGCGCGCTCGCGGAGGGCTTCGACTCGATCGAGCTGGCCAAGCGCTACACGACAGTGACGATGGGGCCGTGCCAGGGGAAGCTCTGCCAGCTCGCCGCGACGAGGCTGCTCGCGCGCGAGACCGACACCGACGAGTCGGCGATCGGCACGACGACGGCCCGCCCGCCCTGGAGGCCGGTGGAGCTCGGGCTGCTCGCCGGTCCGCATCACGAGCCTGCGAAGCGCACACCGCTCCATCACCGCCACGAGGCGCTGGGCGCGGAGATGATCTGGACGGGAGCCTGGCGGCGCGCGTTCCAGTACGGCGACCCGGCGGCCGAGGTGCGCGCCGTCCACGAGTCGCTCGGCGTGATCGACGTGTCGACGCTCGGCAAGGTGATCGTCGAGGGTCCCGGCGCCGCCGAGCTCCTCGACCACCTCTACCCGAACCGCTTCTCCGACCTCAAGACGGGACGGATCCGCTACGGCGTGCTGACGAGCGACGGCGGCCGGATCATGGACGACGGCACCGTCGCGCGGCTCGACGGCGAGCTCTTCTACGTGACGACGACCTCGACCGGCTCCGAGGGTGTGGTCGAGTGGTTCGAGTGGTGGAATGCGATCTGGGGCTACGACGTCGAGATCGTCAACGTCACCGGCGCACTCGCCGCGATGAATCTCGCCGGGCCGCGCGCGCGCGAGGCGCTCGCCCCGCTCACCGACGCCGCGCTCGACAACGAGTCCTTCCGCTACCTCGACGCGAAGGAGATCGCCGTCGCCGGCGTCCCGTGCCTCGCCCTGCGCATCGGCT
Organism: Gaiellaceae bacterium; assembly: GCA_035689945.1. Taxonomy (GTDB): domain Bacteria; phylum Actinomycetota; class Thermoleophilia; order Gaiellales; family Gaiellaceae; genus Palsa-739. Next base: position 2,057 of record DASSLB010000342.1, read on the forward strand.
TCGTCGGCGAGCTCGGTTACGAGCTGCACTGCCCGGCGACCGACGCCGGCCGGCTGTGGGACGCGCTCGTCGCGGCCGGCGCCACGCCGTTCGGGCTCGAGGCGCAGCGCGTCTTGCGGCTGGAGAAGGGGCACGTGATCGTCGGCCAGGACACCGACTCCGAGTCGAACCTCCTCTCGGCTCGCATGGGCTGGACGATCAAGGACGACAAGCCCGACTTCGTCGGCAAGCTCGCGGTGCCGCACCTCGAGGTGCGCGAGAAGCTCGTCGGCTTCACGGCGGATGTTCTCCCACCGGAAGGCGCGCAGGTCGTGCGCGACGGCCGCATCGCGGGCCGCGTGACGAGCGCACGTCTCAGCGAGCGCGTCGGCGGCGTGATCGGGCTGGCCTGGGTCGACCCGGACTGCGCGGAAGAGGGAGCGGCGATCTCGATCCGCGTCGACGGCGCGGCGCACCGGGCGAGCGTGACGCTCGCGCCGTTCTACGACCCCGAAGGAGCGCTGCTCCGGTCGTGACGCGCCTCTCGTTCCTCTCGCCGGTCTCGCCGCCGCTGCGCATTCTCGAGGTGCGGGGTGGAGTGCCCGAGGGCTCGATCCCGGTCGGTCCGGAACGGGCGCTCGTCGTGGGGGAGACCTCGGCAGACCTCGGCGCCTTTCGCGTCTACGACATGAGCGCCGCGCTCGTCGCGATCGAGGTCGAGAGCGAGGCACTGCTCAGTCGTGTCACCGAGCTGACCGAGTTCCCCGCGGTCGGCTCGGTCCTCCGCGGCGTGCCGGCGGTGATCGAGCGGCGCGGAAGCGGATATCGCATGTTCGTGCCGCAGGAGCTCGCGCAGTACGTGAGCGAGACGATCGACGAGCTCCGAGGCGCGCTGTGAAGGACATCTTCCGCGTCCGCCGGATGTGGCGCCCGCGCGCCGAGCTGAAAGACCGCTACGACGTAGTGATCATCGGCGGCGGCTCGCACGGGCTCGCAACCGCCTACTACCTCGCGAAGAACCACGGCATCACCAACGTCGCCGTGCTCGAGCAGTCCTACATCGGCGCCGGCGCGGCCGGGCGCAACACGACGATCATCCGCTCGAACTACCGCACCCCCGAAGGAGCAGAGTTCTACAAGCAAAGCGTAGACCTCTACGAACGGCTCTCCGCCGACCTCGATTTCAACCTGATGTTCTCGCAGCACGGGCATCTGACGCTCGCCCACACAGACAGCTCGCTGCGCGTGATGCAGGAGCGTGCCGAGGTCAACCAGATCCTCGGCATCGACTCCCGCGTCGTCTACCCCGAGGAGATCGGGAAGCTCTGCCCCCAGATCGACCTCAGCGACAAGCCGACCTGGCCGATCATGGGAGCGCTCTACCACGCTCCAGGCGGGATCATCAGGCACGACGCGGTCGTCTGGGGGTTCGCACGCGGCGCCGACCGAGCGGGGATCGAGCTGCACCAGAACACCGCGGTCACCGGGATCGAGGCGGATGCCGGTCACGTCACGGCCGTGCAGACGAACCGCGGCCGGGTCGAGGCCGACGTCTTCATCAGCGCCACGGCGGGCTGGTCGACGCTCAGCTGCGGGATGGCCGGCGTGCGCCTGCCGATCACGACGCACATCCTGCAGGCGTTCGTGACTGAGCCCGTGAAGCCGTTCCTCGACGTGGTCATCGTCTCGGCGCAGATGCACGTCTACGTGTCGCAGACCGACCGCGGCGAGTTCCTGATCGGCGCGGAGATCGAGCCCTACACGACCTACAAGTCGATCGGAACCTTCTCCTTCCTCGAGTACTCGGCCCGGCACGTGCTCGAGCTCTTCCCCCAGCTCGAGCGGCTGAAGGTGCTGCGCTCGTGGACGGGTCTCTGCGACCTCTCGCCCGACTACAGCCCGATCCTCGGCAAGACCGAGCTCGACAACTTCCACCTCTCGGCCGGGTGGGGGACGTACGGCTTCAAGGCGGCCCCGATCGTCGGCACGACGCTCGCGGAGCTCGTCTCGACCGGCAAGACGCCGGCGCTGATCGCCCCGTTCGCGCTCGAACGTTTCCACACGGACACGCTCGTGTCCGAGCTCGCCGCGGCCGCGGTCTCGCACTGACCGCGGGCGGATGAGCGCCCGCGCGAAGAAGCTCCACGAAGTCGAGGTCCAGGCGATCGACGCGGCGAGGCTCGAGCCGCTGATCGGCGAGGAACGGATGGCGCAGTTCGAGCAGGCAGGCGAGGTCGCACGGGAGGCCCTTGCCGGCAGCTCGGTGCTGAACGTCAATTCGACGGGAGCGGGGGGTGGCGTGGCCGAGATGCTCCAGACGCTGCTCTCGTATGCACGCGGCGCCGGCGTCGACGCACGCTGGCTCGTGATCGAGGGGGATCCCGACTTCTTCGCAGTCACGAAGCGGATACATAACGGGCTCTACGGAACCGTGGGAGACGGAGGCGAGCTGGGCCCGGCCGAGCGCGACCACTACGAACGCGTCTTGCGCGACAACGCCGCCGAGCTGTTGACCGTCGTCCGGCCGGGCGACATCGTGGTCGTCCACGA
>DASSLB010000343.1:0-4595 GCA_035689945.1 Gaiellaceae bacterium
GCTTCCTGTTGCGCAACGTAATCTGTTGCGTCGACTTTCAGCCTAGAATGGCGCCGCGCGGCGGTGGCGGAACTGGTCTACGCGCCGGACTCAAAATCCGGTGCCCTCCGGGGCTTGTGGGTTCGAATCCCACCCGCCGCACTTCTAGGCGGCGAGCGCCGCGCCGCGTACGCAGCGATTCCGGCGAGCAGCAGACAGAGGCCCTACGCCGCCCCATTCGTACGGATTTGGCGTGTTGTCGCCGACAATGCGGTTGTGCCCCGAGTCCCGTTGTGTCCGAGGGGCGTTGTAGCTCGTAGCCCATAGCGAGGACCGGAACCAGGACGAGGAATCCGGGGTGAGGCACCCAACACAGCGCCGGCGCGTACCAGCGCCCAGAGCCAAAAGCCGACGCAGCCACGCACGTGACTCACACGAACATCCTACGACCCGGCGCGAAGCGTCTAGGCTCGCTCCGATGGCGAAAAGTGTCGGCATCCTCACCGGCGGGGGAGACTGCCCCGGCCTGAACGCGGTCATCCGTGCCGTCGTCCGGCGGGCGGATGCCGCCGGCTGGCAGGCGGTCGGCGTGCGTGAAGGCTGGCGCGGGCTCGTGGAGCCGATCTTCGAAAATCTCGGCCCGGCCCAGGTCTCCGGGATCCTGCCGCGCGGCGGCACGATCGTCGGCACGAGCCGCACGAATCCCTTCAAGCTCGAGGGCGCAGTCGAGCGAGTCCTGCAGAACTTCCGCGACCGAGAGCTCGACGCGCTCGTGGCGATCGGCGGCGAGGACACGCTTGGCGTCGCTGCTCGCCTGTACGCGGAGCACGAGTTCCCCGTCGTCGGCGTTCCGAAGACGATCGACAACGACCTCTCGGGCACGGACTACACCTTCGGCTTCGACACGGCCGTCTCGGTTGCGACGGAGGCGATCGACCGTCTCCACACGACGGCCGAGTCGCACAACCGCGTGATGGTCGTGGAGGTGATGGGCCGCCACACCGGCTGGATCGCGGTGATGAGCGGCATCGCCGGCGGCGCCGACGTGATCCTCGTCCCTGAGATCCCCGTCGACTTCGAGGACGTCGCGGAATCGATCCGGAAGCGGCACGCGCGCGGCAAGAACTTCTCCATCGTCGTCGTGAGCGAGGGCTGCGAGCTGCCCGGACTGGCGGACGCCGAGGAGCGCGACCAGTTCGGGCACGTGACGCTCTCGAAACGGGGTGTCGGAGACGCGCTCGGGCACGAGATCGAGCAGCGCACCGGGTACGAGACGCGTGTCACCGTGCTCGGCCACATCCAGCGCGGCGGGTCCCCCACCTCGCGCGACCGTGTGCTCGCGACACGGTTCGGGCTCAAGGCCGCGGACCTCGCTCTCGCCGGTGAGTTCGGCCAGATGGCAGCTCTGCATGGGGACGATGTCGTCGCGGTGCCTCTTGAGGAGGCAACGGCCCAGCTGAAGCGCGTGCCGCCCGAGTGGATGGACGTCGCGCGGGCGTTCTTCGGCTAGCCGGTCTTCGCCGCGACGATCACCGCCATCTCCGGGGCGACGAGGAGCTCGGTCGCGGCGAGCCACGGGTGGCGGAGGAGGAACTCGCGGATCTCGTCGCCCTCGATCGGCCGACCCGGGGACAGGTCGTCCTTGACGAGGAAGCCGCCAGGCTCGACCAGAGCGAGGATCGCGGCCCATTTCTCCTCAGTCACCGGCCTGAGACCGCCGTCCACGAACACGAGCCCGAACGGACCGCGTCCCAATAGCTGCTCGAAGACATCGCCTTCGAGCAGCTCGACGTTGTCCGACCCGGCGAGCCGTTCGCGGGCGACGGCGACCCGGTCGGGATCGCGTTCGACCGTTACGACGGACCGCGCGGTCTCGGCCATGCTCGCGGCCGTCTCGCCGTAGGCGGCGCCCATCTCCGCCACGTCCCGGCCGGCGGCGAGTACGCGCAGGAGCGCTTGCACCTCCGGGATCGCGGTGGCGCCCGCGGTCAAACTTCGGGCGGCGCGTCGCCGACGAGCGGGGAGACGTCGTCGGCGTGGACGATCACCGCGTCGCAACCGGCCCGTTCGAGCTCCTGCACCTCGTCCTCCGTCGTCACGGCGAGATCGGCGATCGCGAGCTTGCCCGCCGGCACCTCGGCGAGGAGCTCGAGCACCGCCTCGAGCGGGCCGTCCGGCGCGTCGGGCGTGGGAACGAGGAGGAAGATCTCGGGTTCGAGGATCTCGAGCGCGCGCTCGAGCTCTTCCTCGGTGCGGACCTCGACGACGCAATCGAGGCCGAGATCGAGTGCCTGCTGGTGGCGCTGCTGCTCGCGGATCTCCTGTCCCTCCTCGTCGCTGAGCGAGAGGATCACAGCGTCGGCCACCTGGGCCGCCTGCTCGAGATCGGCGTCTGCCCGCCAGAGGATCGGCAAGCCGGTCGCCTCGCGGAGCCCGGCCGGGTCTCGGGCGACGACGAGCGCCTCTGCCCGCTGTGCCTCGGCCGCTCGCGCCGCGTCGGCGTTCTCGACCGCGGCGATCACGGAGATGCCGTCGCCCTCGGCGATCGCGTGGCTGAAGTCGCGTTCTGCGCTCACGAACGGCGATTCTCGCAACTCACTGCCCCATCGGGTGCCAGACGGTCTTCAGCTCGAGGAAGGACGCGATCTCCCAAGGGCTCTGCACGTCTGCGCGGCCGTGCACGACGCGCTTGACATTGTCCGCGGCGAGGCGCTCGAGCTCAGGTGCGTCGCCGTTCGCCCCGCCGATGTCGATCGCGTTCACGTCCATGTGGGACGCGAGCACAGACGCGAGCTCCGCGTGCTGGCCGGTGAGGAGATTGACGACCCCGCCGGGTACGTCGCTCGTCGCCAGTCCCTCGGCAAGCTCGATCGCCGCGAGCGGCCGGGTCTCCGACGCGACGGCGACCACGGCATTGCCGCCGACGAGCGGCGGGAGCACGCGAGTGACGAGTCCGAGGAGCGGCGGTTCGTCGGGGGCAAGCACCGCGACGACACCGGTCGGCTCCGGCACCGTGAAGTTGAAGTACGGCCCTGCGACGGGATTCGAGCCGCCGAGCACCTGTGGCAGCTTGTCGGCCCAGCCCGCGTACCAGACGATGCGATCGATCGAGCGCTCCACCTCGTCGCGGCCGCTGCAGAGCTCGGCGAACTCGGAGACGCGCGCCTCGACCATCTCGGCAAGCCGGTAGAGCACCTGGCCGCGGTTGTAGGCGGTCGCGGCGGCCCATTTCGGCTGCGCGCCGCGCGCCGCGCGGACGGCATCGCGGACGTCCTTGCGCGACGCCCGCGCGACGTTCTGCCCCTCCGCCTCGTAGGTGCGGCCGGACTCGCTCCGGGGGAACGCGCCTCCGATGTAGAGCTTGTAGGTCTTCTTGACAGGGAGCCGCTCGCTCATTCGTCGAACCTGAGGTACGGCTCGAGCCCGTGGCGTCCGCCCTCGCGGCCGAAGCCCGACTCCTTGTAACCGCCGAACGGCGAGCCCGGGTCGAAGCGGTTGTACGTGTTCGCCCAGACGACGCCGGCCCGCAACCGCTGCGCCATCCAGAGGATGCGCGAGCCCTTCTCCGTCCAGACGCCCGCGCTCAAGCCGTACGGCGTGTTGTTCGCCTTCTCGACCGCTTCCTCCGGCGTGCGGAAGGTGAGGACGGAGAGCACCGGGCCGAAGATCTCCTCCTGCGCGATCCGGTAGCTCTGCGCGACGTTGGTGAAGACGGTCGGAACGAACCAGTAACCCTTCTCCGGGAGGACGCACGGCGGCTGGTAGATCTCCGCGCCCTCCTCGACACCGGATGCGACGAGCTCCTTGATCTTCTCGAGCTGTGCGGCGGAGTTGATCGCACCGACGTCGGTGTTCTTGTCGAGCGGGTCCCCGACGCGCAGCGTCGAGAGGCGGCGCTCGAGCTTCGCGACGAGCGGCTCGTAGATCGACTCCTGGACGAAGAGCCGCGAACCGGCGCAGCAGACATGGCCCTGGTTGAAGTAGATGCCGTTGACGATCCCCTCGACCGCCTGGTCGAGCGCCGCGTCGTCGAAGACGATGTTCGCGGCCTTGCCGCCGAGCTCGAGCGTGAGCTTCTTGCCCGTGCCGGCGACGTGTCGCTGAATCGCCTTCCCCACCTCGGTCGAGCCGGTGAAGGCGATCTTGTCGACGTCCTCGTGCTCGACGATCGCGGCGCCGGTGCGGCCGTCGCCGGTGACGATGTTGACGACACCCGCGGGCAGTTCCGCCTGGCGGAGGACGTCGCAGAAGAGGAGCGCGGTGAGCGGCGTCGTCTCCGCCGGCTTGAGGACCACGGTGTTGCCGCACGCGAGCGCCGGCGCGATCTTCCACGCGAGCATCAGGAGCGGGAAGTTCCAGGGGATGATCTGGCCGGCCACGCCGACCGGGCGCGGGCGCCGGTTCGGGAACGCGTACTCGAGCTTGTCGGCCCAGCCCGCGTAGTAGAAGAAGTGGGCCGCGGCGAGCGGGAGGTCGACGGCGCGTGACTCCTTGATCGGCTTGCCGCCGTTGAGCGATTCGAGGACGGCGAACTCGCGTGAGCGCTCCTGGAGGATGCGGGCGATGCGGAAGAGGTACTTCGCGCGCTCGGAGCCGGGCAGGGACGACCAGCCGTC
>DASSLB010000344.1:0-8256 GCA_035689945.1 Gaiellaceae bacterium
GAGGCGAACGTCCAACCGCGCCGGCGGCATCGAGGCAGGCGTCTCGAACGGAGAGGAAATCGTCGTTCGGGCCGCGATGAAGCCGCTGCCGACGCTCATGAAGCCGCTCGGTTCTGTCGACCTCGCGACCGGCGAGGCCGCGGAGGCGCTCGTCGAGCGGAGCGACGTCTCGGCGGTCGAGGCTCTCGCTGTCATTGCGGAAGCTGCGGTCGCGTGGGAGCTCGCCCGTGCGGCGCGCGAGAAGTTCGGCGGCGACGCGCTCGGCGACTTCGTCGCCGCGTGGCGCGCGTACCTGGAGCGAATCAGCTGAAGAACGTCGCGCTCGTCGGCTTCATGGGATCGGGGAAGTCGACCGCTGCTCGCGCGGTCGGCGGCATCGACGTCGACGACCTCGTCGAAGCGAGCGCCGGGAAATCGATCCCGGAGATCTTCCGCGACGAGGGCGAGGCCGCCTTCCGTGCGCGGGAGGAGGAAGCGGCCATCCTCGCGCTCGGGGGAGGCGCGGTGACGTCACCCCGGGTTCGGGACGCGCTCGAAGACACGCTGACGATCTGGCTCGACGTCGACGTCGACACGTGTTGGGAGCGAGTTCGCGGCAGCGACCGCCCGCTGGCGCAGGACGAAGGCGAGTTCCGGCGTCTCTATGCGGAGCGCCGCGCTCTCTACGCCGACGTGGCCGACGTCGTTGCGAAAGATCTCGACGACGTGGTCCTTGCGGCTGCGGGCGTCATCGTCGAGCGCGGCGCGCTGCAACGGCTCGGCGAGCTCGTCCCCGGGGACGGCGCGGTCGCGCTTATCTCGGACCCGCACGTCGCCGGCATCCACGGCATGGACGCCCAACTTGCGCTCGGCTCTCGGATCGCGGAGACCCACGAGCTGCCTCCGGGAGAGGAGGCGAAGACCCTCACGGCCGTCGACCGCTTGTGGCAGGAGCTGAGAATCGACCGAACCGGGACGATCGTTGCGCTCGGCGGCGGCTGTACGACCGACGCGGCCGGCTTCGTGGCCGCAACGTACCTGCGCGGCGTCGCGTGGACACCCGTGCCGACGAGCCTCGTCGCTCAAGTCGACGCGGCGATCGGCGGCAAGACGGCGATCGATCTCCCGCAGGGCAAGAACCTCGTCGGCGCCTTCTACTGGCCGACGAGGACGGTCATCGATCCCGCGTTGCTCGAAACGCTGCCCGAGCCCCAGCGTCTCGAAGGCCTGGCGGAGGTCGTGAAAGCGGGTCTCCTCGCGGAGGAGCCGTTCTGGGAGCTTGCCGACGACGAGCTCGTCCGGCGCTCGCTCGCCTTCAAGGCGGCGATCTGCCTGCGCGATCCGCACGAACGCGGCGAGCGCGCGATCCTCAACTTCGGGCATACGTTCGCGCACGCCCTCGAGGCAGCTGCCGGCTACGAAGGGCTGACGCACGGCCGCGCGGTCGCGCTCGGCCTCCTCGCAGCGTTGCGCCTCTCGGGGCGCGACACCGACGTGGTGGAGGAGGTGCTGCGCCCTCAACCGGCTCGCGTCGACCGCGAGCGCGCGTGGCAGGCAATGCGCCGCGACAAGAAGGCGCGGAGCGGAGAGATCCGGCTCGTGCTCCTGGGTGACGACGGCCCGCAGCATGGCGTCGTGCTGCCGGCGGAGGACGTGCGCCGCGAACTCGATAGGTTGATCGCGTGAGGATCTCAGTGCTCAACGGCGTCAACCTGAACATTCTCGGCCGCCGCGATCCGGAGCTCTACGGCGGGCTGTCGATCGCCGAGCTCGAGAGTCGGATCTACGAGTGGGCGCGCGAGCTCGAGCTCACCGTCCAGTGCAGGCAGTCGAACGACGAGGGCGAGTACATCAAGTGGTGCCACGACGCGCACGACACGGTCGACGGAATCGTCCTCAACCCGGGCGCATGGACGCATTACGCGTGGTCGATCCACGACGCCCTCGAGTCGCTCACGATCCCGATCGTTGAGGTGCATCTCTCGAATGTCGACGACCGCGAGGGGTGGCGGCGCAAATCGGTCGTCTCCGACCTCGTGACCGCGCGCTTCGTCGGCCACGGCCCGGACGGCTACAGGATGGCCCTCGAGCACCTCAAGGGGCACAACGCATGAGTGACCGGATCGAACGGCTTCGCCCGCTCCTCGAGGAGCCGTTTCTCATCACGAACCCGGTCAACGTCCTCTACCTGACCGGACTCGACAGCTCGAATGTCGCACTGCTTGTCGAGCCCGAGCGTGCGCGGCTCTTCACCGACTTCCGCTACATCGAAGAGGCGCAGGCCGTCCAGGGCGTCGAGGCGGTGCAGACGAAGCGGACGCTGATCGGCTGGCTCGCGGAGGAGCTCAGCGGCCGGATCGGCTTCGAGGCGAGCGTCCTCCCGTGGTCGTTCGCGGAGCAGTTGCGCACGGCTGGGATCGACCTGGTCCCACGCAGGGGGCTCGTCGAGCAGCTGCGAGCGATCAAGGACGAGGGCGAGCTCGAGGCGTTCCGCCGCGCCTGCGCCATCACGGACCGGATGTTCGAGCGGCTCGTGAGCGAGGTGCCGTTCGTCGGCCGCCGCGAGCGCGACGTCGCGTGGGACATCACGAGGCTCTACCACGAGGAGGGGGCCGAGGAGCAGGCGTTCGAGTCGATCGTCGGCTCAGGGCCGACTGGCGCGAAGCCGCATGGGCGGGCCGGCGACCGCGTCATCGGCGAGGGCGAGCTGGTCGTGGTCGACACGGGGTGCCGCGTCGGCGGGTACGTCTCCGACTACACGCGGACGCTCGCCACCCGAGAGCTCGACGGTGAGATGCGCGAGGCGTATGACGTCGTGCTCGCCGCGCAGCACGCGGGCCTCGACGCGATCCGAGCCGACGTGACCGGCGTAGCGGCAGACGCGGCGGCGCGCGACGTTATCCAGGGCAGTGCATTCGCCGGGGCGTTCGGCCACGGTCTCGGTCACGGCCTCGGCCTCGACGTCCACGAGGCGCCCCGGCTCTCCACTGAGAGTCCCGACACGCTGGCCGCCGGCAACGTCGTCACGGTCGAGCCCGGTGTCTACCTGCCGGGCCGCTTCGGCATCCGGATCGAGGACGACGTCATCGTCACGGCCGACGGGATCGAGAACCCCGTCCGGTTCACCAAGGAGCTCACCACCGTCGCGTAGTTACCATCCGCCGCCGTGGCCGAGCAGGTCGACACCAACAGCTTCAAGAACGGGATGCACATCGAGCTCGACGGCAAGGTGTGGCGGATCGTCGAGTTCCAGCACGTGAAGCCGGGCAAGGGCGGCGCGTTCGTCCGTACGAAGCTCAAGAGCCTCGACGCGGGCGCGGTCGTCGACCGCACGTTCCGTGCCGGTGAGAAGTTCCCGCGCATCCGCACCGAGACGAAGAGCGTCCAGTACCTCTACGACGACGGCTCCGACGTGCATTTCATGGACGAGGAGACGTACGAGCAGTTCGCGCTCCCGCACGCCGACGTGGCCGGCGAGCTGCCGTACATGCAGCCAAACGCCTCTGTGCAGATCCTGAGCGTGGGCGGCAAGCCGTCGAGCCTGCAGCTCCCGGCGTCGGTGGAACTCGCGGTCGTGGACACGGAGCCCGGGATTAAGGGCGACACGGTCTCGAACGTGACGAAGCCGGCAACGCTCGAGACGGGCGCGGTCGTGCAGGTGCCGCTCTTCGTCAACATCGGCGACCGGCTGAAGGTCGATCCCCGCGAGGGGCGCTACATCTCTCGGGCCTGAGGCGCCGACGCGCCCGCGGTAGGCTCCGCGCGTGCCGTCGCTCGCCGACACGACGATTCGTCTGCTCGGACAGGAGCCGCTCGCGGGACGCGTTCCCGCCGCGGAGCAGCTCCGCCTCGCGGAGATCCTCGACAAGGCGGGATTCGCATACCTCGAGGTCTCGGGAGGCGGCTGCTTCGATGCGGCCGTCAAGCGCGGCGTCGAGAGCCCGTGGGAGCGCATCCGGGCGCTCAAGGCGCGCGTCAAGACACCGCTCGGGCTCGCGCTGCGCGGCCGCTTCCTCGTCGGCTCGCGTCCCGTCGACGCGGACTTCTCCCGCCGTTTCGTCGCCTCCGCCGCCGAGAACGGCATCGACGTCTTCCGGCTCCACGACCCGCTCAACGACGTCTCGAACCTGCGCGAGGCTGCCGAAGCGATCGTCGCCGCCGAGCGCGACTTCGAGGCCGGGCTCGTCTATAGCCCGGGGCGCACCGTCGACACGCTGATCGAGCGTGCGCGGATGCTCCCCGAGCTCGGCGCAGTGCGCGTCCTGCTCCACGACCCCACCGGCTCGCTTCAGCCGCACACCGCGGAGGAGCTCGTGCGCGCACTGGCCGAAGCGAGCGGTCTTCCGGTGGGCATCTACGCGCAGGGAGCGGGGGGCAGCGCGCTCGCGGCAACGCTCGCTGCGGCCCGCGCCGGCGCGCAGCTCATCGCCTGCGCGATCTACCCGCTCGCACTGACTCTTCACCGCGTTTCGGGCGAGGCGCTCACGGAGGCACTCAACGGCCTCGGTCTCGATCCGGGAATAGACCTCGACGCGCTGTGGGAGGCGACCGACCTCCTCGATGAGCACATCGGCGACGAGCTCGTGACGCCGCTGGTGCCCCGGATCGCCGTGCTCGCCGCGCGCCACGACGTCCCGGCGAGCGTCGTCGCCGGAATCGACCACTCGCTGCGGGCGGAGGGCGCCGACGACCGGCTCGACGACGTCCTCGAGGAGCTCGACCGGATCCGCGCCGAGACGGGCTGGCCTCCGCTCGCCTCGCCGATCGGGCAGGTGCTCGCCTCGCAAGCGCTGATCAACGTCCTCTCCGCGAGCCGCTACCTCACGCTCGTCGACGAGGTGCGTAGTCTCGTCACCGGTGCCTTCGGGACGCCGCCGGCCCCTATCGACCCAGCGCTCGAGCGCGTCGTCCAGCTCACGGCCGACCCCGAGAGCGAGGAGGACGTCACGCCGCCGCTCGACGAGTTGCGAGAGCGCGCGGGTGACGTCGCGGCGAGCGAGGAGGAGTTGCTCCTGCTCGGCCTTTTCGGCGACGACGCGGAGCGGCTGCTCCGTGGGATCCGCGGCCGTGGTCGCCGCGACGACGACCTCTCGCGCATGGACGACGACCGAGCGCAGCGCGTCCAGGAGATCGTCCGGATCGTGCAGGAGTCAGGCATTGGCGAGGTCACGATCGAGGAGGACGGGATGCGGATCTCGGTCCGCTCGACCCCCGACCTGCCTACCGTCACCCCCGGCGAGGCGCCGCTTGCAGTGCCCGGCGAGCCGGAGCAGCCGGCGACGACGGCCGTGAGCGGCACACTCGTCCGAGTCGAGTCGCCGATGGTCGGCACCTTTTACCGCGCTGGAGACCCGGGAGCGCCGCCCTTCGTCGAGGTCGGAGACGTCGTCGCGCCAGGCCAGACGCTCTGCATTCTCGAGGCGATGAAGCTCATGAACGAGGTGAAGGCCGAGGTCGAGGGTGTCGTGCGCGGCATCCATGCCGAGAACGCGGCACCCGTGGAGTTCGGCCAGCTCCTCTTCGAGCTCGAGCCGCTCGTCGGCCGGCCGACACTGTGAGCTGGGCAGAGCTGGAGCGGGAAGCTCCGGCACTCGCTCGACTCGCACGCGAGCGCTTGCAGCGTTCCGGCATCGCGCTGCTCGGGACACTTCGCGCCGATGGCGCTCCTCGCATCGACCCTGTCGAGCCCCACTTCGCCGACCGAGAGCTCGTGATCGGCGCGATGCGGGACAGCGCGAAGGCGCGGGCGCTCCGGCATGATCCACGCTTCGTCCTCCACAGCACGATCGGCGGACCCAACACGGGCGAGTCGGACATCAAGTTGAGCGGTCACGTCAAGCCGTCGAACGTCGCCGCGGGCTGGTGGACGGATCGTCCCGGTGACGCGGATGTATACGCACTCGCGATCAAGGAGGCCGTGGTGGTCGAGTGGAACCTGCCGGCGTCGCGGATGCGCGTCCACCGGTGGACCGCCGAGCGTGGGTTGACCGTTTCCGAGCGCGCCTATCCGTAGACTCGACGCGTGTTCCAGCGCGTGCTCGTAGCGAACCGGGGCGAGATCGCCGTCCGCGTGATCCGCGCGCTCAACGAACTCGGCGTCGAGGCCGTCGCCGTCTACTCCACCGCCGACGAGGAGTCGCTGCACGTCCGGCTCGCCGACCGCGCGGTGCGGATCGGCCCGCCGGCGGCCGCCGAGAGCTACCTCAGCATCCCGGCTCTCGTGGCCGCCGCCGAGACGACCGGCTGCGAGGCGGTGCATCCCGGCTACGGCTTCCTCTCCGAGAACGCCGAGTTCGTGCGGATGTGCGAGGACAACAACCTCGTCTTCGTCGGGCCCTCGGCGGACACGATGGAGCGAATGGGCGACAAGGCACGCGCGAAGGCGGAGATGCGTGCGGCAGGAGTTCCGCTCGTCCCCGGAAACGAGGGCATCGCCGGGCCGGACGAGGCGCGCGCCGCGGCCGAGGAGCTCGGGTTCCCGGTGCTCCTGAAGGCAGCAGCCGGTGGCGGTGGAAAGGGCATGCGGATCGTCGCGGAGCCCGACCGCCTCCACGACGCGTTCCAGCGTGCGGCCGCCGAGGCGCACGCCGCGTTCGGGGACGGCTCGCTGTACGTCGAGAAGGTGATCGCGCCGGCGCGCCACGTCGAGATCCAGGTGCTGTGCGACAACCACGGCACCGTCCTCACCTGCGGCGAGCGCGAGTGCTCGATCCAGCGCCGCCACCAGAAGCTGATCGAGGAGTCGCCGTCGCCGGCGCTCGACGCCGACCTGCGCGAGGAGATGGAAGCCGCCGCTGAGCGCGCGTGCCGGCACATCGGCTATCGCAACGCCGGCACCATCGAGTTTCTCGTCGGCCCGGACGGCGCGTTCTCCTTCATCGAGATGAACACCCGCCTGCAGGTCGAGCACCCGGTCACGGAGCTCGTCACCTCGCTCGACCTCGTGCGCGAGCAGGTCCGCATCGCGGCCGGCGAGCGGCTGGCCCATGGCGGCCGCGCCGGACCGCGCTCGGGCCACGCGATCGAGCTGCGCATCAACGCCGAGGATCCGTCGCGCGACTTCGCACCCGGCCCGGGGAAGGTCACGCGCTTTCGCCCGCCGCTCGGGCCCGGCGTCCGTGTTGACACGTTCGTGGAGGAGGGAACGATCATCTCGCCCTACTACGACTCGCTCATCGCGAAGGTGATCGTCCACGACGCGAGCCGCAAGCTCGCCATCGACCGGGCGCGGCGTGCGCTCGGCGAGTTCGAGATCGAGGGAGTCCCGACGACTCGAGCCGTACTCGACGACATCCTGGCGAGCGACGAGTTCCGGAGCGGTGAGTACTCGACGTCTTTCCTCGAGGAGGCCGGCGCAAGGCTGCCGGCGCTGGCCGGTTCGTCGTGAGCCGGATCCTCGTCCAGGAGAGCGGCGGCTCGGTGCGGGTGAGCGAGGTCGCGCTGACGGAGATCGTGCGGCGCGCAGTGTCGTCCGTCGAAGGTGCCCGACTGCGCAAGGGGCGCCGTCGGCTCGGCGTCGAGCTCGAGGGCGGCCGGGCCCGCGCCGAGCTCCAGCTCGCAGTCGAGTACGGCCGGATCCTCCCCGAGGTCTCGGCTGCCGTGCAGGAGCAGGTCGCCGACGCGCTCACCCGCATGTGCGACGTCGAGGTCGAGGCGGTTCACGTCACGGTCGAGGAGCTGGATCGACGGTGAGCACGATCAGCCGTCGCGAGGCCCGCCGTGCCGCGGTGTTCATGCTCTTCCAGTGGGACGTCACCGGCCGTCCGCTTGGCTCCCTCTACGAGGGCGACATCGACGAATACACGCGACAGCTCGCGGGCGCGGTCACCGAGCATGCAGACGAGCTCGACGCCCGCATCACGTCCGCCTCCGACGACTGGACGGCGGATCGTCTCGGCGCGGTCGAGCGCAACGTCCTGCGCGTTGCCCTCGAGGAGCTGGACGAGGGCGCGGTCCCCGTCGAGGTCGTCCTCGATGAGGCGGTGACTCTTGCGAAGCGGTATGCATCCGAGGATGCTGGGAGGCTGGTGAACGGAATCCTGGGCAAGCTCGTGCGGGAAGGGCAGGCAAGTGAGCACTGACGAGTCGCTGACGCGTGCGGAAGAGCTGCTGAAGCGGGTCGAGGACGTGCGCGCCGAGCTCGAGAAGATCTCGGAGACGGAGGACGGCTCGCCCGACCGGGCGATCGAGCTGCTCGGCGAGCTGTCGGAGCTCGCAAAGGCCGTCGAGGAGGAGCTGACCCGGGCGCAGCGAGAGGCCGATGCACAGTCCTGACGA
>DASSLB010000345.1:0-3108 GCA_035689945.1 Gaiellaceae bacterium
GTTGTGGAGGAAGTCGCCCCAGAGGTCGTGCCGCGGCAGGACGCCGATGTGGAGCATGTCCGGGTTCGTCAGCACGAGATTCGCCCAGCCCCGGATCTGGCGGCGCCGCTCGGTCGGGGTGTCGCCGTCGTAGATCGCCGCACGAACGGCGCCGAGGCCGAGCTCGCCGAGCGACCGCGCCTGATCCTGCGCGAGCGCCTTTGTCGGGTAGAGATAGAGCGCGCGGGCGTGGCGGTCGGCGGCGAGCGCATCGAGCACCGGCAAGTTGAAGGCGAGCGTCTTGCCCGAAGCGGTGCCTGTCGTGACGATGACATTGCCGCCGCCGCGCGCAGCCGCGTACGCATCGGCCTGGTGCGCGTAGAGCTCGTGGATCCCGCGTCCGGCGAGCGCCTCGCGCACGGCGGGCTGGAGTGAATCCGGGAGCGGTGCCGTCCGGGCTTCCCGCGCCGGCTCGGTGGTGACGTGCGCGAGCTCTTCGCCGGCGAGAAGCTCATCCCAGAGCCCGGTCGCGGTCATCTACGCCTCGTCGAACAGTGTCAGCTGCATTCCGTCCGGAGCACGGAGCCGGGCGTTGCGGCCCCCCCAGGGCGGGCTGACCGGCTCGGCCTCGGCTGTAGCGCCGGCCGCGACCAGGCGTTGCACGGTCCCGTCCAGGTCGTCCACCTCGAGCGCGAGCCGAACCGTCCCTGAGACGCGCCGGCCGGCCTCGATCCGGTCGACGCTCTCCGCCTGGCGCTCGTCGAAGAGCTCGAGCTCCGCGCGACCGGCATCGAGCAGGATGACGCGGCCGTCGTCGCCGCTCCAGTCCGCGAGCTGCTCGAGCGCGAGCGCGTCGCGGTAGAACGCGACGGCCTCGTCGAAGTCCGCGACCGTGAGGGCGATGCGCAGCCTCACCGGCGCCACCTGAGGCCGAGGATGAAGGGGTACTCGCGCTCCTCCGGCTCCTCGATCCGCTCGAGCCGGAGTCCGGCGTCGAGGAACGTCTGCAGGAAGAGACCCAGCGGCAGATGGCTGGCTCCGACTCTCATGCGCACGCCCGACGATCGCCAGATCCCGGGAGCCTCGGTGTAGCGGCCGACGCGGCGGTACCAGCCGGGCTGGAGCTCGGGGAGCCCGCGCTCCGGGTCGTACACCGAATGCGGGCCGACGAAGCAGGGATGGACGGCCAGGTAGACGAGCGGCCCGCCTGGGCGAAGGACGCGGACGATCTCCGCCACAACTGCTGAGAGGTCGTCGAGGTCGGTGTTCGTGAGGACGGAGACCGCGGCGTCGAAGGACGCGTCCTCGAACGGCAGCGACGTCGCGTCCGCCTGCACCGTGCGCACGCCTCTCTCGCGTGCCCGGCGCAGCATGTCCTCGGAGATGTCGACGCCAGTCACGTCCCAACCGCGCTCCGCGAGAGCCGCCGTGAAGCCGCCGGTGCCGCAGCCCACGTCGAGCAGCAACCCGCTGCCTTCGCCGAGCAGGCGGGTGAGCACCTGCCACGCTTCGCTCGCGAGCGGCTCCGGCTGGAACTCCGCGTCGTACCAGTCGGCGATGCCGTCGTAGCGGGCGTCCGTGCTCACCCCGACATTGAAGCGACACCGCGCTCGTCCACAAGGACGATCCTCGCGGCGTCGATGCCGGCCAGATCGGTACCGGACGGGGCGACGACGGCGTCGAAGCGCCCCTCGGGCCGCTCGACCAGATGGGCTCCTCGCTGCCGCGCCCGCTCGGCCTGCGCGGGATCCGGCTCCACTACGACGACCTGCCACCCGGCGAGCTCGAGCGGCCGCGCATGTATCCCTGCGAAGCCGAGCTCGAGCACGCGCCCCGGCCCGTCTCCCAGCAGCTCGAGGATCTGCGGGGTCGCGGTCGCGGCCAGTGCAGGTGGCAGCCTTCGCATGGGAAGACGCTAACGTTCGGCCACCGGGGTGCCTCGCGGAGAGGCTGAGATCACACCCGTCGAACCTGATCCGGGTCATGCCGGCGAAGGGAGCGCGTTGGTTCCACGCTGCATCACGATCGCAGGCTCCGACTCCGGCGGCGGCGCCGGGATCCAGGCCGACCTGAAGGCGTTCGCCGCGGCGGGCGTCCACGGGATGACGGCGATCGTCGCGCTCACCGCGCAGAACACGCGCGCTGTGGAGTCCGTCTATGAGCTGCCGGCTTGGCTCGTCCGCGCGCAGCTCGACGCGGTCGCCGGCGACATCGGAATAGACGCCGCCAAGACCGGGATGCTCTACTCCCGCGCGATCATTGATGCGGTCGCCGACTGGCTCGAGGAGCATCCGCTTCCGCTCGTCGTAGACCCGGTAATGCTGGCGAGCTCGGGTGCGCAACTGCTCGAGGACGATGCGGTGGGATCGCTCCTCCACCGGTTGCTTCCGCTCGCGACCGTGGTTACGCCGAACCTGCTCGAAGCGCGGGCCCTCACCAGATCCGACGCGGCGCCCGCAAGACTGGCCGAGGAGCTCGTCGGTCTCGGCGCGCGGGCGGCGCTCGTCACCGGAGGCCACGCGGAGAAGTCCGTCGATCACCTCTTCGACGGAAAGGAACACCACCAGATCCCGGTCGAGCGGCACGACGTCGCCGCCACGCACGGTGCCGGCTGCACGCACTCCGCGACGCTCGCCGCGCTGCTCGCGCGCGGGCTCTCGCTGCTCGACGCGGCTCGCGGCGCGGCCGCTGCGGCTTCCCGCGCTGTGGCGCAGGGGCTCGTCGAGATCGGGAGCGGCGAGGGTCCGGTCGACGTGCTGGGAGTGGCGGCGCGATGAGCATCTCCCCGGGCGCCACGCTGCGCGAGCTGCGCGAGCGGAAGCCGCTCGTCCACCAGATCACGAACTACGTCGTGATGAACGAGACGGCGAACGCGACCCTCGCGCTCGGCGCGCTGCCCGTGATGGCGCACGCGCGAGAGGAGGTCGAAGAGATGGTCGGGCTCGCGTCGGCGCTCGTGCTCAATATCGGCACGCTCTCCGAGCAATGGATCGAGGCGATGTTCTTCGCCGGCGGCGGGGCGAGCGCGCGCGGGATCCCGGTCGTCCTCGATCCCGTCGGCGCCGGCGCGACCGCCTATCGCACCGACACCGCGCGGCGGCTGCTCGACGAAGTGCGCGTGACGGTGCT
>DASSLB010000346.1:0-3833 GCA_035689945.1 Gaiellaceae bacterium
GGACTCCCTCCTCCAGCGTCGGTTCGAGCATCGGCAAGCTCGGCGCGCCTATCACTTCCGCCGACGTCATCCATTTCATCACGGTCGCGTCTCCCGGATTGAGCGTGGCGGTGTCCGTCAACGATTCGATTGTTGTCGGCACCGGCTCCACCACACAGACCTTCAAGGCAAAGGCCGCCGCCCCGATCGGCGCCAGGACCATCTCGGTAAGGGAGGCGCAGGCGAGCCAGAGCTTCCCGAGCACCACGAACATCGCCGACCTGAATGTCTACGGCGAGGCGGTTCCACCCAGGTTCGGAAGCGGAACAGATCTCACGGGCCGGGTCACCGCCCCGCAGATCTATCTGACAGACATCACGACCAACCCCGCCGCGAACGGTGGCGACTACGAGCAAGGCGGCATCGCAGCCAACGCCGGGAACCCGCCCTTCGCGAATGCGCTCTACGGCTCGTGGTCGCCGACGGTGAAGGAGCTTCCGATCAACAAGAACCACTGGAATCTGGGGCCCTCCGCGGATCCTCCTCCGGCAATCGACGCAACCGGCACGCCGACTACGTCCTTCGACGAGGGGTACGCAGCCGAAGTGGTCTGGAACGTCACCGGGCTGAAGGCCTGGGACCCGAGCGCCGGCGGATACGTGGCGGTGCAACGCGGTCACACCTACCGCGTCCAGAGCATCGCCCACGACACCGACCAACACGCGTATACCGGCGGCGGGGATGTGGGCGAGGTCTGCACGACGTTCCGTATCGCGGCGGCCGACGCGCCGGTCGTGTCGATCACCAAGACGGCCGATCACTCGGCGCCCGTGAACGCAGGCGACCAGATCGGGTTCACCGTCACGGTCAAGAACAACGGCCCGGGTGACGCAACCGGTGTCAAGCTCAGCGATCCGCTGCCACTTGGCTCAGGTTCCGGCGTAACCTGGGCGATCGACAAGAGCGTAGGCACCCCATCTCAGTTCGCGCTGAGCGGCGCCAAGGGCAGCCAGAGCCTCGCGCTTGCTTCGGGCACGCTGCCTGCAGGCGCCTCCTATCGGGTGCACATCACGGCTCCGACGTCGGCGACCGAGTGCTCCACGTACGGCAATGCTGCGACCCTGAGCACGGGGAACGCCAACAATCCCACCGCCTCGGCGCAGGAGTCCTGCCAGCACGCGGCCATTCACTACTGCGTAAGAGTCGCCAAGGTCAGGCCGAAACGGCTGCTCGTCGGCCGCAAGACGAGGCTGACGATCCACCTTGTCAAGCACGGCAACCCGGTCAAGGGTGTGCGGGTGCGCATCAAGGGACCGAAGATCAATGTCCGCAGCAAGCCGTCGAACAAGAAGGGCGTGATCACGCGCCGTATGAAGATGAGGAAGAAGGGGATCGTGGTCATCACCCCGATCGCCGGCCTGCGCTGCAACAAGAAGCGGATCCACGTAGTCCTGCGTCACCGGCGCTAGAGGCGCGACGACGACCAGCCAACCCATCCTTCACCCAAGCGACTTTCTGTACGCAAGGCCGTGGTGGGCGATCCTTGATCGAGAAGGGCTAGCTGCCGGCTTCGGCAGCTCCGTGAGGTCATCGCAGGCGCCCCTCTGGTCGCAGCATTTGGCTGAGCAGTGTGTGAAGGCTCTCTGTCCCCTTCCGAAGCGCGTCCTGCATGCGCACACGCTCGGCAGGGTCAGTTTCGTTCTCGATCCGGTCAGACAGCGGATAGCTCTATCCTCAACCTGTCCGGACGTCTGGCGCTTCGTCCGCGAAGGGTTCGGCGAGGCCGCGCAGCGTCTCGCCTGCACGCAACTTGTCAGCGCTGGCTCTTGAGCCGCTCTCGGCATCCGCCTCCGCGATGAGGAGGGCTGGGTCTTTGCTATCGCCTCTGTGCCTCGAGGTAAGAGATTGCAGCTCCGACTCGACTCCAACCTGAGCATCGCGGCCTCGGCAACGTGCTCCACATGCCGTCCCGTTCTTGAGGATCAGCCAACCCCGCAGCACGCGCGGACTAACGGAGTGATCGAGGACACATCCACCGTCCCGGAGGATCGGGCCGCCGGGAGCCGAAAGTAAGCGTGAGTCTCGATCCTCCGAAACGCCCTAAAGCCGAGCAGATCACCTGCCGGAAAGTCCTGGGCGGCCTGTGAAGGCCGGCGCGAGGACGCGGCACGGCCCCTTCGGTGTCTGAGGCGGTCGCTGGCCGGCTAGAGCAGCACCGACGATCAGCAGAGACGCGAGCGCCAGCAGCGGGCGGTGCCATCGGAGGGGCGGGGGACTCGTCAGCTCGCGACTCGATCGAGCAGTCCGTGCCGTTCAGCCCACCGCGCCGCACCAGTGCGATTCGACACTCCCAGCTTCTCGTAGGTTCGAGAGAGGTGGTACTTCACGGTCGGCTCGCTGATCCAGAGGCGCCTCGCCACCTGCGCGTTTGGAAGCCCTTCGGCCACGAGGCGGAGCACCGCGAGCTCACGCGACGTGAGCCTGGGCGCGGCGGCGCTGTCACCCCGGCGGTTCCTCGAGGGTCGCGCGAAGAGGTAGACCGAGTGATTCACCGCCTGCCGAATCACAACCGAGAGGTCCTCCGGATGTACCGTCTTGAGGACATAGGCATACGCGCCGGCGCGCAGGCACTGCTCGACGAACTCGGGCTCTTCATCGCTCCCGAACACGATCGTCGTGGATCGGTGGACCGACCCGGCAACACTCAGCAGTTCGCTGAGCAGGCTCGTCTGCATCGATCTGCGCTCGAACCCGAGAATAAACACGTTCGGCGCGCGCGTCGTCAGCGCCTCAACCGCCAATTGCGGGCTCGTGGTGCTGGTTACAACCTTGATCCCGGCACCCTCCGTGACCCGCCTGATCGTATCGAGCCACAGCGAGTACTGGTCGAGGATGACCGCCGTGGCACGCGCCTTCCGGCCGGCCTCGTTTAGCCACACGTCGTTCAAACTCCCCCTTCTGCAGTTCGACTGATTCTGGCAGTTCCAGATGATTTCCACAAGTTCCGTCGGACGCGCGGAAGGGCTGACACGACTTCGAGCGTTGGCCGAGCGGTTCGGCCTCTGCTACCGGCACGATGTCTGCCGATGGCTGCCCCCTCCGTCTACCGCCTGCGTAGCAGCGATGGAACTGTGGTTTGCGAGCGCTGCGAGATCCCCAAGAGCTCCTTCACGCGCGCACGCGGCCTCCTCGGTCGCAGCGGCCTCGAGCCCGGGAGCGGGATGCTCATCGACGCCGCTCCCTCCGTGCACATGTTCTTCATGCGCTTTCCGATCGACGTCGTCTTTCTCGACCGCGACTGGAAGGTCGTTCGCGTCGTTCACAGGCTCCGGCCGTGGCGCGTCGCCGGCGCTCGACGGGCCGTCGCTGCGCTCGAGCTGCCCGCCGGAGCGGCCGCTGAGGCGGGCATCGAAGAGGGCGACGTGCTCTCACTCGAGGAGCCCGAGACCGGCGGCAACGACCGAAAGTCGTTCAATTTCTGAACGAGAGGAATCTGGGGTGGGGGTGTGGAATACCTGTGCAGCGCGCTCTTGGGGCGTTCAACGAGTCTGGGCCAATTACGGGTCTAGCAGGACCTAGACCCCACATCTGGCTTCGTTGAGCGCTGGGATGAGGCAGCGCTTTTTCTGGCTTGCCAACGCGGAACCGCTCCGATCGGCCGAAAAGCGGCGTTCAGGAACCTGATCGTCGGTTGGGTCGCAGGTCCCATTGTTGATCAGGGCGATTGAACGCAGAATGGGGTTGTGGAAAGTGTGGACGCTGGCGAGGCTCGGGTCGCGCCTTCGGGCGCGACCCTGGCTTCTGAGCTGATCGCCCGTGCGGCGGCGATCGGCGACGGGAAGCCTCGAGCATCC
>DASSLB010000347.1:0-3495 GCA_035689945.1 Gaiellaceae bacterium
TCGGTCCTGCGAGACGTGTACCTCGCGCTCCACGCCTACGGGCGGAGGCTGCGGCTGCTCGGGTGGGTGTTCGCGCTCACACTCTGCGTGCAGGCGGCGCGCGTGCTCGCGATCTGGTGCGCCGGAAAGGCCGTCGGTGTCGACCTCTCGCCCCGCCCGTACTACGTGATGGGCCCGCTGCTCTTCCTCGTCATGCTCGTGCCGTTCACGATCAACGGGCTCGCGGTGCGGGAATCGTTCTTCGTGAGCTTTCTCGGAGCGCTCGGCGTGTCGGCAGACCGCGCGTTCTCCGCGGGCTTCCTCTTCTTCGTCGTCACGGTCGCCGTGGCTCTCCCCGGCGCGGTGATCCTCGCCTGGGAGGGAGTGCGAACGCGCGCCGTTGCGGGAGCCGCGCGATGAACTGGCTTGCGCTCCCGGCTGCCGTCGAGCAGCGGCGGACAGCCGCCGTTCCGGCCGGCGCTGCGTGGCGGCTCGTCTTGCCGGCCGCGGTCGCCGCTCTGCTAGGGATCTCCAGGCTCCTGCCCGAGACGGGCTTCGGGCTCTGGCTCCGCCTTGCGGCGGCGACGCTCGTCGTACTGCTGCCGGGGACCTTCGTGGCGCGCTGCCTCGGTCAGCGCAGCGCCGCTGCCTCGTTCGTCTCATCCGTGACTCTGGTCGGCGCAGGGCTGGCCTTGACGCTCGCCGTCGGAGCGTCGATCGACGTCACGCTCGCGTTCGTGCTCGGGATCGGAGCGCTCGCCTTCGGCTGGTCGCTGACGGGCCGCGAGGTGCAGGGCGTTCGGCTCCCCGGTACCGCACGCTTCATGCGCGGTCTCCTCGTCCTCGCCGGCCTCGGCCTCGGCATCGGCGTCTGGTTCGTGCAGGGCGCCTTCACAGGGGACGCGTTCTTCCATCTTGGACGCGTCCGGAAGCTCGACTCGCTCGGCTCGCTGTCCCTGCACAACGTCGGCGAGTTCGCGCACGGCGGCCTGCATCCGGGCTACGCCTTCCCGCTCTGGCACGCGTGGCTCGGACTCGTTGCGAGGCTCGCAGGCATCGACCCGTCGAGTGTCGCCGCCCACGAGTCGAGCCTGCTCGTGCCCCTCGCTCTCGTGCTTGCGTACGAGATGGGTTGGGCGATCTTCCGCTCGACCGGACTTGCGGTAGCCGTCGTTCTCGGCCAGGTCGCGATCAAGGCGTTCGCGCCCGGCCACGGAGGCGTGTATCCGTTCCTCTGGGAACCGTCGACCGTCGCCACACAGCTGCTCGTCCCTGCGGCGGTCGCGTTCTTCTTCCACTTCGTGCGCAGGCCGACGCGGCCCGCTGCGGTCATGCTGGCCGCCACCTCGGTCTCGATCGCGCTCGTCCACCCGACCTACGCGCTCTTCCTCGCGATCCCGCTGGGCGCCTTCGTCCTCGCTCGGGCGCTGCTCACCCGCGGCAGCGACCTCAAGAACGGCATCGTCGGGTTCGCCGTCTTCGGGCTGCCGATGACGCTCGCGTTCCTCTGGCTCGAGCCGGTCGTCAAGGAGACGATCCCGGTCTCGCCCGGGCCGAAGCAGCTCGCGCAGAACCTCCATCACTACAGCGCCGACCTCGTCGTGCACTCGATCTCGCGCTACAGCCTCGCGCCGGGACGCATCGACCGGAACGGATCGGTGGCGGTGGCGGCTCTGCTCCTCGTGCCTCTTGCGCTCCTCGCGCGGCGGCGCCGGTGGAGCGCGCTCGTGCTCGGCGGCGCCGTTGCGATCCTCGGGATCGAGCTCTGGCCGCTCGTCTTCCCGCACTTCTCGGACGCCGTCTCCCTCTCGCAGTCGCGACGCGCCTCCGGCTTCATCCCGTTTGCGGTGGCGCTCGCCGGCGGGACGGCGATCGTCGCCCGCTTCTCCCGGACGCTCGCGCTCGCGGGGGGATTGGCATTGGGGATCTGGCTCGAGGTCGCGTACACCGGCGACTTCGGCCTGCGTACGCCGGTCTCCGAGCCCGCGTGGGTGGTCTGGTTCGCCCTGTACGGCGGGATCGCGGCGCTCGTTGTCGGAGCTCTCCTCGCGTGGTGGCGTCGCGACCGAGCCGCCGCTCCCGCCCGCCAGCGAGGAATCGCGACGGCTCTCGCCGTCCTCCTCTTCGTCCTCCCCGTCGTGGTGCACGGCTTCTCGTACTGGTCGCCGACGACGGGGCACGACGGCGCGGCGCTGACGCCGGGATTGATCCACTTCCTACAGCGAGACGTGCCGGCGCGCTCGGTCGTGCTCGCCGACCTGCCGACGAGCTACAGAGCGACGGCGTTCGCCCCCGTCTACGTCGTCGCAGTGCCACCGACCCATGCGGCGAACACCCGGCCGAACCAGCTCCGCAAGCGGCGGCTCGCCGTGCTGAGGTTCATCGCGCACCCGACGCTCACGGTGGCTCAGACCTGGAGGGCGCAGTGGATCGTCCTCACCCGCAGCGAGCGCGTGGGTGCGATCGAACGCACCGGCTTGCGGCGGGCGTATGCGGATGACCGGTTCGTCGTCTTCCGCACCGCAGTACCTTTGGCGCGGTGAAAGTCTTGCTGGTGACGCGCCACTTCCCGCCCGGTGGCGGGGGCGGCGTGCAGCGGCCGCTCAAGTTCGCGACGCATCTGCCCGCGCTGGGAATCGAGACGCACGTGCTCGCACCCGACGTCCCGGGCGCGCTGCCGGATGGTGCGGAGCTCGAGCTGCCGACGCAGGCGTGGATCCACCGCGTGCGTTACGTCGGTCCGCGCGCGGGCCGCCCCGCCGAGCGGCTTCTCGCGAAGCAGGGTCTGGCGCGCGTCGGCACGCAGGCGGCGCTGCTGGGGCGCCGGCTCCTCGTCCCGGACGAGAACGTCCCCTGGAGCACGTTCGCGCTGCCGATTGCGATCCGGCTCGTCCGCCGGGAGAAGATCGACGTCGTGCTGACTACCTCGCCGCCGCCGTCGCTCCACCTCCTCGGCGCCGCAGTCAAGCGAACGACCGGCGCGGCGTGGGTTGCCGACCTGCGCGATCCGCTCACCTCGCACCCGCATCGCCGCGGCTACGAGTCGCAGCTCGCCCGGTTGAAGGAGAAGTCGGTCGGCGGTGTGGGGCGGCTGGTGGCCTCGCAGGCCGACGCGATCGTCGCGGCATCCGACGCGATCGCCGAGGAGGCGCGCTCGCTCGCGCCGAGGGGCAAGGTCGTGACGATCGCCAACGGCTGCGACTTCGACGACTTCGCGGGGCTCGAGCACCACACGAGCGACCGGCTCCGCATCACCCACACTGGCCACTTCCACGGCAAGCGCGATCCCAAGCCGTTCCTGAAGGCGCTGGCCGAGTCCGGCCTCGACGACGTCGTCGTCCGCTTCGCCGGGGACTTCCGCGGCCCCGACCGCGAATACGCCGAGTCGCTCGGCCTCGGCGACAGGATCGAGCTGCTCGGCGACGTCTCGCGGCGGCGCTCGCTCGAGCTGCAGCGGGATTCCGAGGCGCTCCTCCTCCTGATCCCGGAGTCCGGCGGCCGCGGCCGCGGCGTCCT
>DASSLB010000348.1:0-3126 GCA_035689945.1 Gaiellaceae bacterium
TCGAGCTGGGCGTAGCCGGCTCGCTCGTGGGCCATTCCGAGCGGCGGCAGTACTTCGGCGAGACCGACGAGACCGTCGCCAAGCGCACGAGAGCTGCGCTCGATGCAGGCCTTCGCGTGATCGCCTGCGTCGGCGAAACGCTGGAGGAACGCGAGCGCGGCGCTACGGAAGACGTCCTCCGCCGCCAGCTCTCGGTGCTCGAGCCGCACGCTGATCTCGTCCTTGCCTACGAGCCGGTCTGGGCGATCGGCACCGGCCTCACCGCGACGCCGGAGATGGCGCAGGACGCACACGCGTTCATCAAGTCGCTGCTCGATGCGCCCGTTCTCTACGGCGGCTCGGTCAAGCCGGACAACGCGGCCGGGCTTCTCGCGCAAGCAGACGTCGACGGCGCCCTCGTGGGCGGCGCCTCGCTCGACGTCGACTCCTTCACGGCGATATGCGAGACGGCCGCACGTATCCCCTCGTAGCGCTCGTCATCCTCGACGGATGGGGGATCGCGCCGGCCGGGCCGGGGAACGCGATCGAGCTCGCTGACACGCCGGTCTTCGACCGGCTGTGGCGCGAGTTCCCGCACGCGCGGCTCGTCGCCTCGGGCGGGGCCGTCGGCCTGCCGGACGGCCAGATGGGCAACTCCGAGGTGGGGCACCTCACGATCGGCTCCGGCCGCATCCTCTTCCAGGATCTCGTGCGCGTGAACAAGGCGATCTCCAGTGGCGAGCTCTTCGAGAACGAGGCCCTGCGCACCGCGTTCGAGCGCGGGGAGAACGTCCACCTGCTCGGGCTCGTCTCACACGGCGGCGTGCACTCGCACATCGAGCATCTCCAGGCGCTGCTCGAGTTCGCGCCGGAGAAGACCTGGATCCACGCCTTCACCGACGGACGCGACGTCTCGCCGCACTCGGCGGTGCACGACCTCACCGAACTGCCGGTCGACCGCATCGCCACCGTCGCGGGCCGCTACTACGCCATGGATCGCGACAAGCGCTGGGATCGCACCGAGCGCGCTCTGCGTGCGATCGTGGACGGCGACGGCGAGCACGCCGCCGATCCGATTGCCGCCGTGCAGGCGAGCTATGACCGCGGAATCACGGACGAGTTCATCGAGCCCACCGTCATCGACGGCCGGCCGCGCCTCGACCCCGAGCGTGATACGGCGATCTTCTTCAACTTCCGGCCGGACCGCGCACGTCAGCTCTCCGAGAAGCTCGGCGAGCTGGGCGTCGACCTGACGGCGATGACGCGCTACCGCGACGACTTCGACTTCCCGGTTGCGTTCCCGGCGCAGGAGATCGAGGACGTCCTCGCGGCGGTGCTTTCCTCTCACGGGATCCGTCAGCTCCACGCGGCGGAGACGGAGAAGTACGCACACGTCACCTACTTCCTCGACGGCGGGCGCGAGCAGCCGTTCGTCGGCGAGGACCGGATCCTCGTCGACTCGCCGCGCGACGTGCCGAGCTACGACCACAAGCCCGAAATGTCGGCCCGCGAGGTCGCCGACCGTGTTGTTGGGGCGATCGACGACGACGGCTACGGCTTCGTGATCGTCAACTTCGCGAACCCGGACATGGTCGGCCACACGGGCGTGATCCCGGCCGTCGTGAAGGCGGTCGAGACGACGGACGAGTGCCTCGGACGAGTTGTCGACGCAGTTGAGCGGGCAGGCGGAGTCACGATCGTGATCGCCGACCACGGCAATGCCGAGACGCTGCTCCAGGAGGACGGCGTAAGCCCGCACACCGCCCACACGACGAACCCCGTTCCGGTTGTCCTCACGGCTGCCGGAGCCACCTTGTGCGATGGGGAACTTGCGGACGTCGCACCGACCGTCCTTGCGCTCCTCGGGCTCCAGGCCCCGTCTGTAATGACTGGCGAAAATCTCGTACAAGTCCCGTGAACAATCGGTCTATACTGCGGCACCTTGTCGCTGCCCCAGCCTGATTTCGGCGTACTGCGGAAGGCGCAGCGGGGCGATGAGCGAGCTTTCTCGATCATCGTTCGCGCCTATCAGATCCCTGTCTACAACTACGTGCTGCGCATGGTCGGCGACCGCGCGCTCGCGGAGGATCTGACACAGGAGGTCTTCCTTCGCGTCTTCCAGGGGCTGCCGCGGTTCTCGCTCCGCTCCAAGTTTACGACGTGGCTGTTCCAGGTGACGAAGAACCGCGTGCTCGATGAGCTCCGTGCGACCGAGCGCCGGCCGCGGGCGGTCGTCGATCTCGACGACATTCCACCGCTCGAGGTCGTCGACGCGCCGTTCGAGCGGCTCGAGGCGATCGACGCGGTGTGGCGCGCGGTCGAACGCCTGAGCGTCGACCTGAAGATGGCGCTCCTGCTCCGCGACGTGGTCGGTCTCTCGTACAGCGAGATCGCCGACTCGCTCGAGGTGACGCTCGCAACCGTCAAATGGCGGATCTGGAAGGCCCGCGAGGACGTCCAGCTCGCGCTGGCACGCGAGGGCATCGACGTCTTCGGCGACCGGGAGCCCGAGGCCGTCGCCGAGGGAGAGGCCGAGGTTGCGGTAGTCGTGCCGATCCTCGCGCCCCCCGCGGCCTAAAGACCCAGTTCGAGCCGCGCAGCCAGCAGCTCCGGCAGACCGGCCTCGCGCATCTCTCGCTGCGTCCGCGCGACCTCGTATTCCACGCGGCGGAAGCTCGCTTGCTGGGCGTCGAGGTCGAGCAGGAGGTAGGCGGCACGGGGATCGTTGTCGCGCGGCTGCCCGACCGACCCCGGGTTGAGGAGCGCTTGGACGCCCTCGAGCTCGAGCTCCGTTCCGGCAGGCGCGACGCCGCCGCTGACCTCCTCTCCCACCAGCGCGATCTGCAGCGCGACGTGGCTGTGCCCGACGAGCACGAGGGGAGCGTTCGCCAGCGCGATCGTCACGAAGGCGACGTCGTCTGAGAGGACGTACTCCCACACCGGGTCGCGCGCCGAGCCGTGGTAGAGCGCGACGCCGTGAGAAGTTCCCTGCGGCTCGAGCCGGTCGAGGAGATCCTGCGCCTCGGGCTCGAGCACCTCACGGGTCCACCGCGCGGCGACTCCCGCTTCCCCGCCGAACTCGGCGAGGTCGATCGTTCCTCGAACCGCGAGGTCGTGGTTGCCGGCCAGGCAGACGTCGGCCCGCTC
>DASSLB010000349.1:0-4682 GCA_035689945.1 Gaiellaceae bacterium
CGCCTCCCCCCCGACCACGCCGCACGCCGTCGCGCCGCCCGCGACCGGCGCCAACGCCGTCGAGCAGGCGCAGAACCTCGCGGCTTGGCTCCGTCGGCACACGGGCTGAACCTCTCCCGACCCACCGATCACGATCCTCGACTAGTCCAACCGCGCTCGAGGAGCGCGCGCGTCTCCTCGACGCCGGCCGCCCAGACACGGAGAACGTCCTCGTCGGGGAGCTCATAGAACCCGCCGTACTGCCCGTCGCCGGCCGCCTCGCGCATCGCACCCGGCGCGGCGGGGAGGGGCTGCGATAGCGGCTCCTTGCGTTCCGCCGGCAGCTCGATTCCCGGCAGTCGCGTCCAGGGGAAGTTCTCCATCCAGGAGGCGTGGCTCGCGCCCGGGTCGAGCTCCTGCACGAGCTGCCAGACGCGAGGGCCGACCCACCAGTTGTGGAACAACACCTCGGCGTCGGCGTGCCCGGCTCCCCACTCGCGGCGGGCGGCGTCGGCGGGCGCGTTTCCTCCGTGGCCGTTCACGATCAGGATTCGCCGGAACCCCTGTGCGTGCAGCGAGTCGAGCAGATCCTGGACAACCGCGACGAGAGTGGTGACGCGGAGCGTGGGTGAGCCGGGATAGGCGCCGAAGCTTGGCGTCAGGCCGTAGGCGAGCACGGGCAAGACGGGCACGCCGAGCGGCTCGGCGGCCTCGGCCGCGACGCGCTCCGCGAGGATGTTGTCCGTCTCGAGCGAGAGGTACGCGTGCTGCTCGGTCGAACCAATCGGCAGCACGATCCGGTCGTCGCCGCGCAGGTAGTCCTCGAGCTGGAACCAGTTCAGGTTGCGGACGCGCACTGCGGCACAATTTCAGACGGATGGGCCAGACGCTGATCGCATATGTCGCCGCCGCCGTCGCGGCCGCCTCTCACGCTGGGGCGCCGCCGAGCGGCGCGACTGCTGCGCTCGCCGCGAGGCCGCTGCACGGATCCGTAGTCCTGCGTGCGCGGCCGGGCGGCAAGCCGGTCCTGCGCGTTGGGCCGCGCGGCCCTCTCGGCGGCCCGCTGGTGCTCGGCGTGGTCGGGGTCCGCGGCCGGTGGCTGAAGGTGACGGCCGAGGCGCTGCCGAACGGCCACTACGCGTGGGTCGAGTTCGGTCGCGACGTCGCCGTGCATCCGATCCAATGGACGCTTCGCGCCTCGCTCTCGCGGCGCGCGCTCGACGTCGTGAGAAACGGCCGGATCGTCCGGACGATGCGCGTCGGGATCGGTGCTCCCAGCTCGCCGACTCCGGTCGGCCATTTCGCCGTCGCCGAGAAGCTCACGGGCCCGTTCGGCCCTGCTTTAGGTACGCGCATCCTCGTGCTCACGGCACGCCAGCCGCATCTGCCGGCCGGGTGGAACACGAGCATCACCTACTACGTCGCCATTCACTCCGGCTCGGGCAGGGGCTCCGCCGTCTCGGCCGGCTGCCTGCACGCGACCGAGGACGACGTGCGCTACCTCATGCGGACAGTCCCACTTGGGACGGCGGTGCAGATCCTGCGATGATGGCGCGCGATGAGCGCGGTCGAGCTGCACGAGTACGAGGAAGAGGAAGAGGAGGAGCTGCCGGCCTGGAGCCTGCCTGCGGAGGCGGTCGACCGGATACGCGTGCCGGTGACGCTGCCGGATCAGGTGACGCGGGAGTGGGCGTGGGGAGACTCGACGGGCGCGGGGGTCCGGGTGTGCATCCTCGACAGCGGCATCGAAACCGACCATCCCATGGTCGGGCGTGTCGATCGTTCGGTCGCGGTCGTCCGTGACGAGGACGGCGAGTTGCAGGTGATCGAGGACTCCGAAGGCGATCTCTGCGGTCACGGCACGGCCTGCGCGGGCGTGATTCGCGCGGTGGCGCCGGACGTGGAGCTGACGAGCGTGCGCGTCCTCGGCGCCGGGTACACGGGCGGCGGCGAGATCATGCTGCGCGGGCTCGCCTGGGCGATCGAGGAGGGCTACCCGATCGTGAACATGAGCCTCTCGACGACTCGGACGAAATACGTCGAGCGGCTGCACGAGCTTGCCGACCGCGCCTATTTCCGGCGCGTCCTGCTCGTCGCCTCGGCGCACAACATGCCGGTCGAGAGCTTCCCATGGCGGTTCGCGAGCGTGATCTCCGTCGGTAGCCACGAGGAGACGGACCCGCTGACCTTCTACTACAACCCCTCGCCGCCCGTGGAGTTCTTCGGGCGCGGTCTCGATCTCGACGTCGCGTGGCTCGGCGGCGGTACGCTCCGCTGCACCGGCAACAGCTTCGCGACCCCCCACATAGCCGCGATCTGCGCGCTTGTCATGGCCAAGCATCCAGACCTGACGCCGTTCCAGCTCAAGAGCGTCCTGTACCAGACGGCGTCGAACGCGAAGGGAGCAACGTGAGCGACCTCGAAGCCGCCGTTGCAGCCGGCGTGATCGGTGCCGACGAGGCGCACCGTTCGCTCCTGCAGGCCACGGTCGAGGTGGCGCGGGCGATCTTTCGCGCCAAGGCTTCGTCGGTGTTTCTCCTCGATGAGGAGACCGACGAGCTCGTCTTCGAGGCGGTCGCCGGCGAAGGAGAGGGGGAGCTGATCGGGATGCGCTTCCCGGCCGGCAACGGGATCGCGGGCTGGGTGCTCACGACGCGGCAGCCGCTCGTCGTTGACGACCTGAGCTCCGATACGCGCTGGTCGCGCACCCAGGCCGAGTCGACCGGGTACGTGCCGAAGAGCATGATGGCCGTGCCGCTCCTCGTCGAGGAGCGCGCGCTCGGGGTGCTCAACGTCCTCGACCGGAGGGCGGACGAGAAGCTCAAGCTGGCCGAGGTCGACCTGCTCGGGCTCTTCGCCAACCAGGCCGCGATCGCGCTCGATCTGCTGCAGCGGGCGCGCCGCGCGCGGCAGGCACTCGAGGGAGAGGGGCGGCTTGCGCCGCTCGCGCGCGTCGCCGCCCGGCTCGAGGAAGGCGAGCGCGATGCGGCGTTCGAACTCCTTCGCGCGCTCGAACGCGTGCTCGTCGAGAGCGGCGACTAGCCGAGAGCTCCGATTCGCATCCGCGAGACCACGACGCTCTCGGCGGCTGCGAGGGTGGGCGCGTGGCCCGTTACCGCGGCGACGAAGTCGTCTCTCTCCACGGAGTAGAGCTGGAGCGGCTCACTCGCCCGCACGGTGGCTGTTCGAGGCACGTCACGGAGCAGCGCGATCTCGCCGAAGAAGTCGCCTGGTCCCAACTCCCGCGTCCCGTCGTCGAGCTCGACGAGAGCTCGCCCGGTCGCGATGACATAGAAGTGATTGCCGGCCTCGCCGCGCGAGACGACGACCTGATCTGCCGCGACGGAGACCGCGGTCGCGGTCGCGGCGAGACGCTCGAGCACTGGCTCGGGCAGCTGCGCGAACATCTCGATCCGTCGCAGCAGCTCGAGCGGCTCTACCGCGATCCGCGCTTCCGCGTCGATGCGTCGCAGGCTCGGCCAGAGTGGCACCAGCAGGACGGGGAGAAAGGCGCCGGTCGCGACGAGCGCGCCTCGTGGGCCGAGCCAGCTCACGAGTGCCGGTGCGACCACCGCGCCGGCGGCCGTGCCCGCGAGCGCAAGAGTCTCGTACAGGGCAAAGACGCGGCCGAGGACCTCGTTCTCCGCCGAGCGCTGCAGGAGCGTGACGCTGGTGACTTCGACGAGGATCGTGGTCATGCCGACAAGACCGAGGACGATGAGTGCAGGCGCGAGCGTCGACAGGGCCGCGGCGATACACACCGCGACTCCCGAGAGAAAGATTCCGAGCCCGAAGCCGCCTGCGAGCCGTCGCCGCGCTGCGATCGCCGCAACGACGAACGCGCCGACGACGCTTCCCACGCCCATTCCCGTGTTGAGCCAGCCGTAGCCCGCGTTGCCGGAGTCAAGGACTCGCAGCGCGAGGACGACGAGGAGCACCTCGAGCGCTCCGTACAGGATCGCGTCCCCTGTGGTCAGGGTGATCACGACGCGCAGGGCGGGCGTGCGCCACACGGTCGTGAAGCCCGCCGTGAGCTCAGGTAGGAGCTGCGAGCGCTCGGTCCTTTCCGGAGGCTCGTCGCGCGGCACCTGGACGACGAAGAACGCGGACCACAGGAAGAGCGCCGCGTTGAGGGCGAACACTGCGGCGGGGGTGCTGACAGCGAGGAGAATCCCGCCGAGGGCCGGGCCCACGAACATTCCCACGCTCGCGATCGTGTTGCCGACGAGGTTCGCGGCGGTCAGCTCGTCCGGGGTCTTGACGAGGGAGGGAAGGAGCGCCGCCTGCGCAGGCGAGTACGAGCCGGAGACGATCGTCGACGCCACCGCGAGCACGTAGACGATGTACGGGCTGCTGCCGGCGCTCGCGGCGGTGGTGATTCCCACGAAGATCGCGCAGCGGACGAGGTCGCCTCCGAGCATGAGCTGGCGGCGCGACCAGCGGTCGGCGAGGACGCCGAGCCAGGGCGCTGCAAGGGCTGCAAACACGAATCGCGCGAAGAACACGAGCCCGACCGTGCGCGCGCCACCTGAGTGGTATGCATAGACGGGCAGCGCGATCGCGTAGGCGTACGTGCCGAGGATCGAGCCCGCGCCTGCCAGCTGGAGGCTGCGCACGTGCGGGTTCCCGAAGACCTTCGCAACAGCACGTAGTGATGCGGCGTAGCTGCCCACGGGGCGGAGAATCGCAGGCCCGCTTGCGGA
>DASSLB010000350.1:0-5658 GCA_035689945.1 Gaiellaceae bacterium
CTGCTGTTGCTCCTCTTGCTTCTCCAGCGTCTGGCCGAACGAGTTGAGGTACGCCTGCTGGTCAGGCGCCGTGAAGAAGTCGTGCGCGGCGTTCTCGCCCCACCCGTACAGCGCGTCGGCGTCGGCCTTGGTGAGGCCGAAGTCGGTGGTGCTGATCTCGTGCGTGGGGATCGAGACTGTGCGCGCGGAGACGACCTGCTCCATCTGCTCGCGATCCCACGCCTCCGTGGCCGCCGAGAACATCGCCTTCAGCAGCGGAACCTCCCAGAACGGCCGCGGGATCTTCCGGTACGGCAGGCCCTCCACGACGTTCGAGCCCGGATGCAGCCGGAACCCCCAGGTCGGCCGCTTCGGGTTCGGGCTGTCGAAGAGCCAGATCGGGAAGTTCGACAGCAACCCGCCGTCGACGACATAGACTGGCCTCCCTTCCCTGTGCAGCGTCACCGGCGTGAAGAGGAACGGATAGCTCATGCTCATCCGCACCGCCTCGACGAGCGGGAAGCTGTCCTTGTCGAACGGCCGCCCGTGCTCGTCGGTGTAGTCGGGCAGGTCGTCCGGGAGGATGATCATCCGGCCTGTCGTGACGTCCGAGCCGATCACGTGCAGCCGGTACTTCGCGCGCTCGTACTTCTCGTCGCTGATGTCGGGCAGCTCGTCCCGCGGCGGCAGGTCGCGCCGTCGCACGTCGGCGAAGGTGAGCTCGGTCTTGCCCAGCTCCCGTGCCAGCGGCGAGGCAGCAAGCTGCTCCCCCATCCACTCCCGGAAGTACTGGCCTGGCGCGGCCCCGCGCAGCCGGAAGACCGCGTTGAACACCCCGCCGAGCCAGACCCCGCCCGGACCGGTGTCTGCGAAGCGCGCATAGCGCGCCGCCGCGAGGAGCTTCTGCAACCCCGCGGCGTCGTAGCCCGCCACGAGAAGCGCGGCCACGATCGAGCCGGCCGAAGTGCCGGCGACGTTCACCCACTCCTCCACTCCGGCGTCGCGTTCGGCCGCGGCGATCGCGCCCGCGAAGGCAATCCCCTTCACGCCGCCACCCTCGAAGACCCCGTCTGCCCGGTGCCTCTCGTCTACTGGCACTACTCACCTCCTGCTCGTGGTGGTGCCGCAGACCCCACCGGCCTGGTGGACTACTCGACCTGCTCGATCACCCAGAAGTCCTGCGCGAGACTGCTGCTCGTGAGGTAGCTCGCCGGCATCCAGAAGTAGCCGTGATCGGCCCAGTCCGGCCCCCACGAGTTCCGGCACTCGAAGTACAGCTGCCCCTTGATCTGCTTGTAGCCGACCGCGACGACGGCGTGGCCGCCGAGCACGGTCTCGTTCGGCTGCGGCATCGGGACAATCCCGTCGGCGCCGACGTCGCTCTCGAACGACTCGTAGACGGTGAACCCGAACGCGATCGGATACCCGGAGGCGAGCACGCTCTGAATCCCGATCTCCGTCTGGGCGACGCGCGCGTACCGGATCGCCTGGTGGTTGAGCGCGTCCTCGTACGCCGTCGCAGGAGGCTTGGCGGCGAACTCGTCGATCTCGTACGGCCAGTCGGTCTCCGGCGGTGCGCCGAGCTGGGCGACCGACTTGATCCCGTCCCGGATCTCCGCGCCGGAGTCCTGGTCGACGGTTCCCTCCATCGCGCGCTCGTTGTAGTAGATGAACAGGCGTGAGGGCGTCGCGGCGTCAGCCTCGGCCTGCTTGAGCTCGTTGAACTCGAGAACGGCCCCGATACTGTTCGCGGTGCAGGAGCCGAGCTGCCCCTGGTCGTAGACCGCCGGCATCTTGTCGCGGAGGCTCACCGACCGCGGCAACGTCTTCAGCGGCTCGACCGCCATGAGGAAGTCGCGCATGTCGGGGTGGTCCGGCCTCCAGCCGTACCGCTTCTGCGTGCGGACGGCGAGACCCGTCGGTGCCTCAGTGAGGACTGCTGTGCTGCTCACGACCCGCTCCTTTCTCTGTGGGCTTGCGCTTGGAAGGTGACTCCGCTCCCGGCAGGACCGAGGTGAGCGTGTCCTGCGCCCAGCGCTCGCT
The DNA here is from genome assembly GCA_035689945.1 of Gaiellaceae bacterium. Classification (GTDB taxonomy): domain Bacteria; phylum Actinomycetota; class Thermoleophilia; order Gaiellales; family Gaiellaceae; genus Palsa-739. The sequence goes on from DASSLB010000350.1 coordinate 2,023, forward strand.
GAACCCGGCCAGGAATGCGAGCACGAGCAGGGCCAGCCGCTGGTCATGCGCGCTGGCGCTCTGGGCGATCGGAATGTGGAGCAGGCCGCCGGTGAAGGCGAACGTGATCGCCATCCCGAAGGCGCCGCCGATCAGCGGCCGCAGGCCGCCGAGGAAGAACGCGTACGGCCGGCCCACGTCGTAGTCGAGCTCGAACGTGCCGCTGTTGATCCGCTGGATGACGCTCACGACCGCGCCGACGGCGCCCGCGAGGAGGGCCGCAACGGAGGCCACCCAGACGATCGCGAGCCAGGGAATGCACGCCGCAGCGAGCGTCAGGGTGACGGCCGCGATGCCGCCGAAGTAGATGAGCTGCGCCTGACCGTTCGCGGCGTCGCAGTAGTAGGACTCGACCTTGTCGATCGCGGCGCGCTCGCGGTCGAGCGCGCCCGCGGCCTGCTTCTCGTCCTCGGCGCCGGCGCGCGCGTCGACGAGGCTGAGCAGGTGGGCGGCGCACGAGACGACCAGCTCGAGGCAGATCCGCTGCCGGACGCCGGTGAGGATGGCGCCGGCGCGTACCGCAAGCTCGTCGCAGCGGTGCAGCTCGGAGGCGACATCGGGATCGTTCTTCGTTGCCCAGTCACTCTCGCGATGGAAGCCGAAGACGGGAGCGAGCAGGCCGCCGAGCCGCTTCCTCTCGGTCAGCGCAACGGCGCTCTCGACATGCGAGCACCAGTAGGCACGGACGATCTCGCCGTGGCTCTCCTCGAACGCCGTGCGAGCCGAGTCGTACTCGGCCACCGTCGCAGGATCGAGCGTGCCGGTCTGGCGGGCATGCCACCAGTCGTGGTGGGCGTAGACGAGCTCGCTGAAGCTCGGCGGGTGCGCAGAAATTCTCGGTTGCGCCGGAACGTGCCGCACCGGGCCGACGTCGCTCAACGGCTGGATCAGCTCGGTCATCCGCCCCCCGGCCCTGTGACGACGTTCTTCTGACCTTAGGCAGAAATCCCGAAGTTGCAAGGGGCCGGCGCCAGGTCGGTGCCTTGCACCGGGCGCGCCGCTTTCGCGAGAGCGGAACTAAGCCCGCGCTCTTGTCGTAGCTCGGGTGGGATCCGTTGACGGCGCGTCCGCGGCGAGCTCGGTCACGTCGAGGCGATGAAGTCGCTCGCGCGCCTCGCCTTCCTTGGCGCTTCGATAGAGCGTCACGCGAGCGCTTCGGCCATCGAGCTCGAGCTCTCCGATCGAGTTGTGGAAGCTCGGTCGCCGGATGAGTCGCCAGTCGGCGCGGGAGGGCCGGACACCGGCGAGTCGGGCCAGACGGCCAAGGACGGCTCCTGCAGCGTTGGAGCCGATCAGTCGCACGGCCCGCCGCTGAAGGCCACCGAGCGGATTGCGAAACGGAGAGCAGACGACCTGAAAGACCCGACTCGGAGTGGCTGACCGGGTCTCCAGGGTGACCTCGTTGACGTACGCGTTGTGAACGTCGCCGCCGAGCAGCACGATCGTCGCGGGCGGCTGCTCGCGCTCTGCGCCGTCGGCGACGCGCTCGAGCCATTCGCAGAGCCGCTCGAAGGAATCGTGGAAGGCGCTCCAGTGCTCGAGGTCGAAGCCGCGGCGGAGCTTCTCGCCGAGCCGCGCCGCCAGCCGCCCCCACGCGCCCGCGCACACGGCCTCGTTCCAGGCTTCGAGGTGGTGGATCCCTTTCGGCATGAAGACCGGGAGCGTGCTCGCGAGGACGAGGTGATCCAGGTCGCAGCGCGCGTGCTCGACGATCCAGTCCCACTCCTCCTCGTCGATCATCTCGCGGCCCTGCTCGTCGAGCACGCGGGCCGCGCGCGAGTCGATCACGATCAGTCGCGAGTCGCCGAAGTCGCGGTAGTAGGCCCAGCGTGAGTGCGCGTACTCGCGATCCCAGCGGCGCGCGGCCTCGCGCAGGCGCGGCCCTGCGTCGTCGTCCGTCCGCACCAGCGGAAGGAGCTCCTCCTCCGCCAGCTGCGGCGGAGAGAGGTTGCCGATGTGCTGGTAGAGCCAATACGACATGAACGCGCCCGTGATACGTGCGTCCCACCACGGCTGCTCCCGCATCTCGCCGACCCAGCTGGCGGAGATGTTCCAGTCGTCGTTGACGTCGTGGTCGTCGAAGATCATCGCCGTCGGCACCGTCGAAAGCAGCCACCGGATGTCCGGATCCGACCACGACTCGCGGTAGAGGCGCGTGTACTCCTCGAAGTCCGCGACCTCCTCCCCGGGCGGCTCGCCGACGTCGCGCCGACCGCGAATGAACTCGACCGTGCCGGGCGAGACCTCGTCGGCGTAGACCTGGTCGCCGAGCAAGAGCAGCGCGTCGGGCCACTCCACCTCGCCTCGCTGCAGCTGCCGCGAGTACGTCCAGAGCGCGTCGATGCCGCTCTCGGGAAACTCGTCGGCCGCGGGCTGCGGATCGCCGATTCTGCACGAGCCGAACACGAGCCGCACCCGCCGCTCGCCGCTGCGGGTGTGGACCGCCGGCGCAGGTCGGCCGTCGTCCGGCGGCCATACGACGCGGCCGTCGAGGCGGACGTCGTATTCGATCACCGACCCCGGCTCGAGATCTTCGACCAGGATCAGCGCGTAGTGGTGCCCCTCGACGCCGAACGTACGCCCGCGCTTGCCGAGCACCTCCACTTCGCAGGCGCTGCTCGTCTCGACCCAGAAGGTCGCGCTCTTCGTCCCGGCGTAGCGCAGTAGCGGCCCTAGGAGCAGCTCCATTCCATGAGCGTTCCCCGGGACGGCCGTTCGCTCACCTGCTCAGGGGTGGTTGTCGCGCGGATCCCAGAGCGGGATCGGTGCGGTCGCCTGATACGCCATTCCGTGCGGGTAGCTGATCAGCTCGATGTTGGTTCCGAACGGGTTCTCGAAGTAGTTGATCGACTGCCCCGCGGCCGGCCCGCCCGTGATCGCCACGGGACCGAAGAGCTTGGTGCCGGTTTCCGCCTGCAGGTAGTCGACGCCCTTGTCGATGTGGCGGACGTAGAACGCGATGTGGTGCGCGCCCCAGTCCGAGTTCCTGCGGAACGCCTGATCCTGGTCGGGCGACGTGTACTGGAACAGCTCGACGCCCGGCCCGTTCCCGCCCCGGAGCATGCGGATCTGCTGCACCACCGCGCGCGGATTGACGTCGACCAGGTCGGTCATGAAGGTGCCTGTCGGATCGCTGAACGGCCCGAACGTGAGCGGGTTGGTGAAGCCGAGGTTCTGCTCGAGCCACGCTGCTGCAACGTCGATGTCCGGCACGGTGATGCCGATGTGGTCGATGCCGAGCAGGCCGGGCACGTTGGTGACCACGGAGTCCAGTCCGTTCAGCTTCGGCGACCAGAGCGGGTGCACGCTCGGCACCTGGTACGCCATTCCGTCCGGGTAGCTGATGAACTCGATGTAGCCGCCCCACGGGGTCTGGAAGTACTGAATCTGCTGTCCGGCTGCGGGCCCCGCCGTGAGCGTGAACGGCCCCGCCGGCATCTTGCGAACGCCCTTCTCGACCATGTACTCGACGGCCGTGTCGATGTCGGTGACATAGAAGGCGATGTGGTGACCGGACCAGTCCGAGTTCTTGGGCATGTCGTGCCGCTGGCCGTCAGGCGCCGTGTACTTGAACAGCTCGATGCCGGCGCTGTGACC
>DASSLB010000351.1:0-3826 GCA_035689945.1 Gaiellaceae bacterium
GTCGGCGGTGCGCAGCGCCGTGTCGGCGAGGCCCTTGCGGGCGCCGTGGGTCGAGATGAAGTACTCGAGCACCGACAGGCCCTCCATGAAGTTCGCCTTGATCGGCCGCTCGATGATCTCGCCCTTCGGATTCGCCATCAGGCCGCGCATGCCGGCGAGCTGGCGGAGCTGCGCGAACGAGCCGCGGGCACCGGAGTTGGCCATCATGTAGATCGGGTTCAGCTCGTTGAGGTTCTCGACCATCGCGTTCGCGACGTCGTCGGTGGCCTCCGTCCAGATCGACGTGATCTGCTCGTGCCGCTCCGACTCGGTGATGAGACCCTGGTCGTAGGCGTCCTCGACGCGCGAGACCCGCTCCTCGTAGCCGGCGAGGATCTGCTCCTTCTCCGGCGGGATCACGATGTCGTTCTTCGAGATCGTGACACCGGCACGCGTGCCGTAGTGGAAGCCGAGGTCCTTGATCGTGTCGAGGACGTGAGCCACCGCATGGGCGCCGTGCGAATCGACGAGCGTCGAGATGAAGTCGCCGAGCTCCCTCTTCGAGAGCGTCCGGTTGATGTACGCGTGGTACGGACCCTCGTCGCCGTTGTGCGACGAAGCCTCGTGCAGGGCCCGGTCGATCTCGGCGTTGAAGATCACGCGACCCGCCGTCGTGAGGACGAGCTCGTCCTTCCAGAGGTACTCGATCGGCTGCTGGAGCCCGACCTGCTTGGCCTCGACGGCGAACTCGACCTCGTCCTCGGTGCGGAACCGGGACGGCCGCGGATCGAGCTTCTCGATCGCGGTGTTGTCCAGATCCTTGTCCGAGTAGGTGAGGTAGTAGGAGCCGAGCACCATGTCCTGCGTCGGCGTCGCGAGAGCCGAGCCGTGCGCCGGCGAGAGGATGTTGTTCGCCGACAGCATCAGGATCCGCGCCTCCGCCTGGGCCTCCGACGAAAGCGGCACGTGGACGGCCATCTGGTCGCCGTCGAAGTCCGCGTTGAAGGCGTGACAGACGAGCGGGTGCACCTGGATCGCCTTGCCCTCGACGAGCGTCGGCTCGAACGCCTGGATGCCGAGCCGGTGCAGCGTCGGTGCGCGGTTCAGCAGCACCGGGTGCTCCTGGATGACCTCCTCGAGGATGTCCCACACCTCGGCGTGCATCTGGTCGACGTGCCGCTTGGCCGCCTTGATGTTCTGGACGATCTTCCGCTCGACGAGCCGGCTCATGATGAACGGCTTGAAGAGCTCGAGCGCCATCAGCTTCGGCAGGCCGCACTGGTGCAAGCGCAGGTGCGGGCCGGCCACGATGACCGAGCGCCCCGAGTAGTCGACGCGCTTGCCGAGCAGGTTCTGGCGGAAGCGGCCCTGCTTGCCCTTGAGCATGTCGGACAGCGACTTCAGCGGCCGGTTGCCCGGGCCGGTGACGGCGCGGCCGCGGCGGCCGTTGTCGAACAGCGCGTCGACGGCCTCCTGCAGCATCCGCTTCTCGTTGTTGACGATGATCTCCGGCGCGCCGAGGTCCAGGAGCCGCTTGAGGCGGTTGTTCCGGTTGATGACGCGGCGGTAGAGGTCGTTGAGGTCCGACGTGGCGAAGCGGCCACCGTCGAGCTGCACCATTGGCCGCAGCTCCGGCGGGATGACCGGGATCGCCTCGAGGATCATCCACTCGGGCCGGTTCTCGCTCGTCGTGAACGCGCTGACGACCTTGAGCCGCTTGATCGCCCGCTGCTGCTTCTGGCCCTTCGACGTGCGGATGGTCTCGCGCAGGAACGCTGCCTCGGCGTCGAGGTCGAGATCCTTCAGCAGCTCGCGGATCGCCTCAGCCCCCATGCCGCCGTTGAAGTAGATGCCGAAGCCGTACGGCGAGCCGAAGCGGTCCTTGAGCTCGCGGAAGATCTGCTCGTCGTTGACGATCATCTTCGGCTCGAGCTCGCGGAAGATCCGCCAGGTCTCCTCGAGCCGGTTCACGGCATCGACAGCGGCCTCGCGCGCATCTTCGCGGCGTGACTCGATGTCAAGGTACATCTCGCGCACCTTGAGAGCCCACTGCACGATCGCGTCCAGATCCTCCTTCTGGATCCGGCCGTCGGTGCGGAGGCAGAGGTCGTTCGTCAGCTCGCGCAGGTCGCTCTCGGCGTCGGCCGTGTCGAGCACCTCCTGCAGGAGTCCATTGCCGAACTCGCGTGCCTTCTCGAGGTTCTTGACGTCGACACTCGCGACGAGTGCCGTGTCCTCCTCGTTCAGCTCCCCGCCCGTGAGGAGCCCCTCGACGATGCGGTGGATGTGCTTCGTGACGGCGCCCTTCTTCGAGCCGGTCGCCTTCTCGGCTTCCTTCTCGAGCGGAGCGATGACCGCCTTGATCTGCTCCGCCGCGGCGGCGACGTTGTCGAGCTCCTTCGGCGTCAGCCTCCGGTCGTCGCGGATCGCCGAGTTGCGGACAAGCTCGCGGATCTTCTTCGAGTCCTCTGTCGTGATCTGCGGGACGAGCTCGACGAAGAGCCCGCCCACGAGCGAGCGCGAGTCTTCGAGCGGCGGCAATGCCTGCTCCTCGGCCCACGTCGAGAGGCCGCGGCCCCAGAAGTCGTCGTCCTCGTCGAAGTTCCGCTCCTTGCCCTTCGCGAAGTAGTCGCGGCGGCGGGAGAGCCGGTCCTCGAGCGCGGCCAGCGCCTCGTCGCGGTCGACGTCGATCCGCTCGGCCTCTGCCCGCACCTGGTCCTCGAGCCCGTTCAGGTCGGCGGCCCGCTTCTCGGTGTCGACGGCCGTGACGATCGAGGCGGCGAAGTAGAGCACCTTCTCGAGCTCGCGCGGCGCGATGTCGAGGAGGTAGCCGATGCGGCTCGGGACGCCCTTGAAGAACCAGATGTGCGAGACGGGCGCCGCGAGGTCGATGTGACCCATCCGCTCGCGCCGCACCTTCTGCCGCGTCACCTCGACGCCGCAGCGCTCGCAGATGATGCCCTTGTAGCGGACGCGCTTGTACTTCCCGCAGTAGCACTCCCAGTCGCGGGTCGGGCCGAAGATGCGCTCGCAGAACAGACCGTCGCGCTCAGGCTTGAGCGTGCGGTAGTTGATCGTCTCCGGCTTCGTGACCTCGCCCGAAGACCAGTCGCGGATCTGCTTCGACGAGGCGAGGCCGATCCGAATTGCGTCGAAATCGTTGATATCGATCAAAGTTCTCCTCAGCCCCTAATCAGTCTTCGATTTCCAGGTCCACAAGGTCCTTCTGGCCGAGCGGGCCGATCTCAGCGTCGGCGTCCTTCTCGGCTTCCTCCTCGTCGGAGACCTCGACGTCCTCGAGATCCCCGAGCGCCTCATCGGCCGGCAGCGTCAGCTCGCCGTCCTGGTCGACGCGCTCCTGTCCCTCTTCCTGCTCCTCGGCGGTCGGCTCGCGGCCGACGGCTCGGAGCGAGCCGGGCGAGAGGTCGATACCGAGCTCCTCCGCGGCGCGGAGCAGCTCGTCCTCCTCCTCCCGCACCTCGACCTCGCGGCCCTCGTCCGAGAGGACGTGGACGTCGAGGGCGAGCGACTGCATCTCCTTGAGCAGCACCTTGAAGGACTCGGGGATCGACGGCTCCGCGATGTTCTCGCCCTTGACGATCGCCTCGTAGGCCTTCACGCGCCCGACGGTGTCGTCGGACTTGATGGTCAGCATCTCCTGGAGCGTGTACGCGGCGCCGTAGGCCTCCAGCGCCCACACCTCCATCTCGCCGAAGCGCTGGCCGCCGAACTGCGCCTTGCCGCCCAGCGGCTGCTGGGTGACGAGCGAGTACGGGCCGGTGCTCCGCGCGTGGATCTTGTCGTCCACGAGGTGGAGCAGCTTCAGGATGTACATGTAGCCGACGGT
>DASSLB010000352.1:0-7100 GCA_035689945.1 Gaiellaceae bacterium
ATCCCGGACGACGTCGCGGTGCTCGAGGGTTCCCCCTCCGGATCGGATCGCACCGTCGGAGTCGTCGTCTCGCGCTTCAACGGCGAAGTCTCGAACAAGCTCCTCTCCTCGGCGCTCGAGGCGCTCGCGTCAGCCGGCGTCTCCGAGGAGCGGATCACTGTGATGCCGGTGCCAGGCGCGTTCGAGCTCCCGTTCGGCGCGATGGCTCTCGCGAAGACGCGCCGCTACTCCTGCGTCGTCGCCCTCGGTTGCGTAGTGCGTGGCGAGACGGCGCACTTCGACTACGTCGCGGGCGAGGCGGCCTCCGGCTTGCAGCTCGCCGGGCTCGAAACGGGCGTACCGGTGGCGTTCGGCGTCCTCACGGTGGACACCGCCGAGCAGGCGGAGGCGCGCCTCGACAAGGGCGCCGAGGCGGCGCGGGCAGCGCTCGAGATGGCCGATCTCTTCGCCCAGGTCCGCGAGCAGGCCAAGTCCGGCTAGCCGCTCGTCCTCGGCTACACTCCGCCGCCGATGTCCAAGGTCTGCGCGATCTGCGGTAAGAAGCCCGGCTTCGGTCACCACCGGAGCCATTCGATGGTGGCCACCAAGCGGCGCTTCGAGCCGAACCTCCAGCGCGTCCGCGTGTTGATCGCCGGCAAGGCGACGCGGGCGTACGTCTGCACGCGCTGCCTCAAGGCCGGCAAAGTCCAAAAAGCGCTCTAGACGGCGCAACCGCCCTCCGGCTCGCGGCGTCCAACATCCCGATGGAAGCGGGGCACGCCCTCTCTTCACGGCTGGGGCGGATCACGATCTCGAGCGAGGCAATTGCGCAGATCGTCGCGGAGACGGCGCTGGAGTGCTACGGCGTCGTCGGGATGAAGGGCTCCCTGCGCGGGCAGCTTGCTCGCGCTCGCGGCCGTCCTCGCGGGATCGAGATCCGCCAGAACGGCGGTGGGGTGACGGTCGACCTGCATGTCGTTCTCGAGTACGGCCTCAACCTGGCCGAGGTCGCCTCGAGCGTGAGCAATCGCGTCGCGTACGAGGTGGAACGGCTCACGGGGCTACCCGTCCGCGCGGTCGAGGTGCACGTCGACGACGTGCGAACGAGCGGGAAATGACGGCGGAGACAGACCTCGAGCGCGTGCGCGGACTCGTCGACGCGGCACTCGCGTCGCTCGAGACGAGCCGCAGTCGCATCGACGACCTCAACGTCTATCCCGTTCCCGACGGCGACACCGGCACCAACCTCACGCTGACCGTGCAGGCGGTCGCCGACGCGCTCGCCTCGGCGGAGGCGTCCGACCGGTCCGCGCTTGCTCATGCGGTTGCGCGGGCGGCGCTGATGGGGGCCCGTGGCAACTCCGGTGTCATCCTCTCCCAGATCGTGCGCGGCGTCGCCGACGTCCTTGCCGAAGCGACGAACGGGGTCGACCCGCAGCTCACGGCGCGTGCGCTGCGCAGCGCCTCCGCCGCCGCGTACCGCGCCGTGCGGCGCCCGGTCGAGGGAACGATGCTGTCCGTGATCCGCGAGCTCGCCGAGGAGGCGGAGCGGCGCGCGGGCGACCCGGAACCCCTCGGCGATCTGCTCGTCGAGCTCGTACGGCATGGGGAAGGGGCCGTCGCTCGAACGCCCGAGCAGCTCGACATCCTGCGACAGGCGGGTGTCGTCGATGCCGGCGGCGCGGGGCTCGTCGAGCTGCTCCGCGGGCTGGCCGCTGCGGTCACCGGCGAAGCGTTGCCCGCCGCCGCGGTCGAGGCGTCCGCGCCGACCGGTCAGGACGCGATCCACCTCGAGCCCTCGCGCTATCGCTATTGCACCGTCTTCGTCGTCGAGGGCGGCGCGCTCGATCGTGACGAGCTCGAGGCGCGGCTCGAGCCGCTCGGCGACTCGCTCGTCGTCGTGGGCGACGAGACGGCGATCAAGGTGCACGTCCACACGGACGATCCGGGAGCCGCACTCTCCCTCGGCACCGCGGCCGGAACGGTCGAGGGCGTCGAGATCGCGAACATGCACGATCAGCAGGAGCGGCGGGAGCGGCGCCTCTCGCTCGTCGAGTCTCCGGTGGCCAGGTGCGGAGTGGTCGCCGTCGTCGCAGGCGAGGGGAACCGGCTCCTCTTCGAAACCCTCGCCGAGCCGGTCGGAACGATCCGGGTCGTCGCGGGCGGACAGACTGCAAACCCGTCAACGGCGGAGCTGGTCGCGGCGCTGGAGGACCTCCGGGCGGACGAGGCGATCGTCCTGCCGAACAACCGCAACGTGCGGCTCGCGGCGCAGCACGCGGTGGAGCACGCAGGTCGTCCCGCAGAGGTCGTGCCGACGGACTCGATCCCGGCCGGCCTCGCGGCTCTCGTCGCCTACGACGGCACGCGCGGGGCCGCCGAGAACGCCGTCGCGATGGCAACCGCTGCGGCTGCTGTGGGGACAGGCGAGATCACCCGCGCTTCTCGCGAGGTCAGCCTGAACGGCTTCGCGGTCCGGCGCGGCGACTGGCTCGGTCTCGCCGACGGCGAGCCCGTGGCCGGTGGAGACGACTTCGCCGAGGTCGCGTCCGGGGTCATCGCAAGCCTCCTCGCACAGCCGCGCGTGGTCCTGACCCTCCTCACTGGTGACGAGCCGCCGCCGCTTGACGGGCTGCTCGAAAACCTCGCGTCTGCGCATCCGGAGCTCGAGATCGAGGTGCACGAAGGCGGGCAGCCGCACTACCCGCTTCTGCTCGGCGCGGAATAGGCTGACGCCGATGCCGCCAGTCCGAATCGTGCTCGTGGAGGACAACGATGTGTTCCGGGAGGCTCTAGAGCTGCTGCTCGGGATGCGGGACGACGTCCAGGTCGTCGCGTCGGTGGGAGACGGGGCGGCCGCTGTGGCAGCGGCGGTCGAGCACCGGCCTGACGTCGTCCTGATGGATTATCGGCTGCCCGGGCTCGATGGCATCCAGGCGACGGCGCAGGTGGTCGAGGCTGTCCCGAACGTTGCAGTCGTGGCCCTGACCGCGTCCGCGGACGACGCTGAGCGGGAGGCGCTTCTCGAGGCCGGAGCCGTCGTGTGCCTGAACAAGGACCAGGAGCTCGACGAGATCGTCGGCGCCATCCTGCAGGCCGCCACCGCCGTGAGGTGAGGCTTACCGCCGAGAACACGGCGGTCGTCCTCGACTCGACCGCCGATCTGCCGGACGCTGCCGACCGTTTCCCCAACTGGCGCGTCGTGCCGCTCTACGTCCAGATCGGTTTCGAGAGCCTCCGCGACGGCGTCGACATCGATGCGGAGGAGTTCTACGCGCGTTTGCGTCAGACGAGCGCCTTCCCGACGACGTCGCAGCCGACGCCCGGTGACTTCCTCGCCTGTTACCGGGAGCTCGGCTCGTACGAGCGGATCTTCTCGCTCCACGTCTCCGCCCGGGTGTCGGGGACATACGCGAGCGCGGAGACCGCCGCAGCGGATCTCGGAGACGGGCGCGTGCGGGCAGTCGACACCGAGACTGCGTCGGCCTCGATCGCGATGCTCGCGCTCGCGATCCAGCGACGGCTCGACCGCGGCACGAGCGACGAGGAGGTCGACGCGCTCATCGGGCGGTTCAAGCGGGAGCGAGGGCTCATGTTCACGGTCGACACGCTCGAGTTCCTCGCCCGCGGTGGCCGCATCGGCAAGGCGGCCGCGTTCGCGGGCACGCTCCTCCACGTCAAGCCGATCCTCTCGATCCGCGACGGCGAGGTCGTACCCGTGAAACGGGTGCGGGGCGAGCGGAACGCGTTCGCCGAGCTCGCCGCGGCGCTCGACGGGGAGACGAGGGACGAACCGGGTTTTCGTCTCGGCGTCGCGCATGCAGCCGCGCCGGAACGCGCGGCCGAGCTCGAGGCTCTCGTCCGCGAGCGGCGGCCGCACGCCGAGCTCGAGCTCGTTGTCACGCTCGGCGCGGTAATTGGTGCGCACGCTGGTCCCGGCACGCTCGCGCTCTTCTGGTTCTCCGACGACTGACTCGAGCCTTCGCTCAAGCAGCGTCCTCCTCGACGACGCTGATCGCGCCCATCGGGCACGCGGCGGCCGCCTCGAGAACGGCCGGCTCCGCGCTCGTGCCGAACCGGAGCAGAGCCTTGCCGTGCGGGTCGAGCTCGAAGACGTCGGGCGCGAGGTCGGCGCAGTCGCCGAAACCGCTGCAGAGCGAGCCGTCGATGACGATTCTGAACATCACGTGCTCCTTTCCGCTGACCGGACCGGTCTCGGCGGCCGATACATCGCCCGCCAGGCGGTCGCGAAGACGAGGGCGCCGAGCGCGCCGAGGTAGATGTCCCGCGCCCACGGCTGGGCGGAGTCGCTGCCGGCGAACAGTCCGTGTGCGGTCGCGAGGACGAAGACGACGTACGTCGCCCAGTGGAGGCGCCTCCAGGTCCTCTGGCCGATGTGACGGCGGAGCGGGAACGAGACGGCGACGAGCGCCATCAGCTCGGCCGACACCACACCGCAGGCGACTGCCAGCGGGCGGTAGGGCGACGCGCCGGGGACGAGCAGTCCAGCGAGCGGCATCCGCAGCGTTCGGTCGGCCACGAGCGTCATTCCGTGGAGAGCGACGGCGCCGAGCGCGAGCAGCGCGATGAAGCGGTGCAGCTCCAGCACGGACGCAGCCTTGACCGCGCGTCCGAACGGGCGTGACTTGAGAACGAGGCCCGCGAGCCCCGAAGCCGTGAGAAGGACGTAGGCGGTGAAGCCGCTCGAGCGTGCGAGCAGCCAGAAGGTCGGATCGCTTCTCACGCGAGGCCTCCTACGAGAATCGTCCGGCCGTCCTGCGTGACGAGCAGAGCGGGGATGCCGAGACTATCGGCTTCCTCGCGAGCAGGGTCCGCGCCGGCGAGAAAGAGCGCCTTGGCCGTGACCTCGGCGTCGACTGCGTCGTGGGCGACGGCCGTCACACGTAGCAGGTCGCTCTCCGAGGGAAGACCGGTCGCGGGATCGATCAGGTGATGGAGCTCGCGTCCGGCGCGGCGCCAGCGGCGGAGATCGCGGCCCGACGTTGCGAGGGCGCTGCTGCCGGAAAGCTCGAGGGTGAGGGGCTCGGCCGCCGTCTCGACCGAGACGGTCCACGCGTCGGCGCGGGTGGCGATGTCGCCTCCGGCGTTGACGAGGCAAGGCCCGGCCGTCGCGAGGATCTCGGCTGCCCGCTCGCACGCGTAGCCCTTGCCGATGCCGCCGAGGTCGAGCCGGACGCCGTCGTCGAGCCGGATGACGCCGTCTCGCACCCGAACTCCAGCGGTTCGTCGCACCGGGGAGAGCACAGGCGCCGTGCCGGCAGCGGGAACGAACTCGAAGGAGCGGTCGTAGCCGGCCGCGACGAGTGCGTCGTGCACGGTGATGTCGAAGCGGCCTCCAGTGCGTTCCTTCGCAGCCAGCGCGAGCTCGACGACGCGCAGGAGGTCGGGGCCTGCGGCGAGCGTGCCGTCCGAGTTCAGTCGGGAGAGCTCCGAGTCGGCGCGAAAGCGGGAGAGGAGTGCCTCGAGGCGGTGGAACTCCTCTTCTGCCGCTGCGAGTGCCGCGGTCGCCTCGTCGGCCTCGACGAGCAGCTCGATCTCGGTGCCCATGGCGCGGAAGCGGTGGCGGAGCAGGGGTGCGGCGACCGTGTCCATCACCGGGATAGAGGCGAATGGGCTCGGAAACTTGCGGCGGTCGCGCAGGTTTCTCGGCCGAATCGCCTCTCTAGTTGGTGTACGCGCCCTCAGCCCTCGGGAGGACCACATGTCACGCCTGCACTCCACGCTCATCGCACTCGTCCTCGGCTCGGTCGCTGTCGCCGGTCTCTTCGCCGGCGTGAAGACGGTGCGGCTCGGCCAGAAGGTCTCCGCCCCCAAGCATCCCGTCGTGGCACGGGAGCTTGCGTTCCGGCAGACGAAGCTCGACCGCTGGAGCCGGAGCCTGCGCGCAGAGCGGGCAAAGCGCCCGCCGGCGCTTCCTGAAGTTCCGAAGTTCGCCCCGGTCCTCTCGCCGCAAGCCGCCGCGCCGGCGGCTTCGACCGCGGCACCCGCCTCCTCGGTGGCGTCTCAAGTGAGGTACGTCCGTCCCAAGCCGGTCGTCAAGTACCAACGCGCAGCCGCCAATTCGACGACGACGGCCTCCTCGACCCAACAGAGCTGGTCCGACGACGACGGTACGACGGAAAGTTCGGATTCGTCCGACAACGGCGGATCGACGGGCGGGGACGACTGAGCAGTGGCTTCTCGCATGCTCCGCCTGTACGTCGCGGGCGTCACCCTGCTCGTCTTCGTCGTCCTCTGGGCTGCGATCGCCGCTAAGCCGTGGGCAAGCACCGCCGCCCGTCACGGGCTCGACCCACGGCTTGCAGCTCTGAACGGCCGGCAGCATCGCCTCGAGCGTGAGGCCCGGCTCGTCAAGCGAACCCTCGACAGGCGCTGGCGCGACTACCGGCGGCGTCTCCGGCAGCGGCAGGCGCAGATCCACGAGCTCGAGCGGCGCCATGCGGCAGAGGTGGCCGCCGCCGCCCGGCTGGCGGGCGCCGGGTCGACCTATGCCCCCGCAAGTGGCGCAACGGCCGCCGTTTCCTCGGCGGCGCGGGTCGTGACGTTGCCCCCGCAGGTCAAGGTCGTGACGTTGCCGCCCGCAGCCGCGCCCGCGACGAGCTCAGGCAGCTCACACCCATGAGGGATGTTGCGTCGGCCGCGAGTGGCCGTACCATGGACCACGCTGTCTCCAGCGTCCGTCCGATGAGCAGCCTCGCCGATCAGCCGGCTTCCGACGCCGTCCGCGATCCCGCGATCGCGGCGCGTGTCGAGCAGCTCTACGAGAGCCACGTGGCTCTCGTACGCTCGGTGTGCCGCTCACTCCTCCGAGATCGGGTGGAGGCCGAAGATGCCGTGCAGCAGACGTTTCTCTCGGCGCAGCGGGCGCTTCTGAACGGGTCGTCGCCGCAGGACGCAGGGGCCTGGCTCGCGACCATCGCCCGGCATGAGTCCCTCGCTCGCGTGAGGGGACGGATGCGCGAGCCGCTTCCCATGGAAGTCGAGGAGCAGCAGGCAGCTCCGGATGCTCATGCTGCAGCGGTGGGGAGGCACGACGCAGGCGCGCTGCGTGATGCGCTTGCCGAGCTCCCGGTCCAGCAGCGTGAGGCGATTCTCCTGCG
>DASSLB010000353.1:0-4253 GCA_035689945.1 Gaiellaceae bacterium
GGCGTCCTCGCCTATATCCCTTCGCCTTCGAACGGCACCTTCAGCCTCGGGCCGCTGACGCTGCACATGTACGGCGTCATGCTTCTCCTCGGCATCGCCGCGTGCATCTGGCTCACCGGGCGGCGCTGGGTGAAGTGGGGAGGCGACTGGGATCTCGTCTTCCGTGTCGCGCTCTGGGGGGTCATCTTCGGCGTGATCGGCGCGCGCGCGTACCACGACATCACCAGCTGGAACCAGGATCCCGCGATCCACCAGCACTGGTGGGGCTTCGCGGCGGTGTGGGACGGCGGCCTCGGCATCTGGGGCGCGATCCCGGCGGGCGTCGCCGCCGGCGCGATCGTCGTGCGGCGGTCCGGCAACAGCATCCGCCTGATGATGGACGCGGTCGCGCCGGGCCTCCTGATCGCGCAGGGCATCGGCCGCTGGGGCAACTACTGGAACCAGGAGCTCTACGGCAAGCCGACGAGCCTCCCGTGGAAGCTCCGCATCGATCAGGCGCACCAGAACGGGATCCTCGCGAAATACCGGTCGTCAGGCGAGTTCGGCTACTACCACCCGACCTTCCTCTACGAGTTCACGTGGGACCTGATCGGGGTGGGCGTTCTGTTGTGGATCGACCGGCGCTTCAAGCTGCGGCGGCCTGCGCTCTTCGCCCTCTACGTCGTCTGGTACACGACCTTCCGCACGTTCGAGGAGGTCCTGCGGATCGACCCGTCGCACTACTTCGCTGGCGAGCGCGTCAACTTCTGGGTCTCGCTCGCGGTCTGGGTGCTTGCCGTCGCGTTCTTCGTCTGGTGGCAGTTCTTCCGCGACCGGGAGCTGGACGAGAAGGAGAAGCCTGCCCCTAAGGCGCGGCCGCTCCCGAAGGGACCGCAGATGTCCGTCCCCAAGGGCCGCGTCCGGTAACACTCACGCAACGTGCCTTCGGCACCCCTTCGGCATGCCGAAGGCGTGGCTCGCGTCCGGTATCGGCACTAGGGTCCGAGACATGATCGTTCGGGAGCTCGAGCTCGACCTCGACGCGTTCGAGGGGCCGTTCGACCTGCTGCTTGCGCTCGTGCTCAAGGAGGAGCTCGACCTGCGCGACGTCGATCTAGCAGGCATCGTCACGGCCTTCCTCGAGCGGCTCGCCGAGAGGGAGGAACTCGATCTCGAAGCGTGCGGCGAGTTCCTCGTCCTCATCGCGGCTCTGCTCGAGCTGAAGGCGCGTGCACTCTTTCCCGACGAGGAGGCTGAGCTCGCTGAGCTCGACCCGGAGGAGGCGGCCGAGGAGCTTGCGCGGCGCCTCGCGGAGTACCGGCGCGCCAAGGAGGCGGCGAACTGGCTGCGCGAGCGTCTCGCCTCTGAGGGCGATCGCTTCTTCCGCCTCGGTCCTGCGCCGCTCGCGCCGAAGGTCGAGACACCGCTCGCACCTCAGGATCCAGAAGGGCTGGCGTGCGTGCTCAGGCTGCTCGCTCAGGATCCGCCTGCTGTATCCCTCTCGCACATGGCGCTGCGCTTCCCACCCGTCTCACAGTTCCTCGAGCGGTTCCGCGCCCTGCTCCGCCGGAGGACGAAATTCGACTTCGAGACTGAAGTGGCCGAGATGACGCGGCTCGAGCAGGCTTCGGCCTTCCTCGCGCTGCTCGAGCTCCGCCGCGCCGGAGAGCTCGCGATCGAGCAGGCCGCACCGTTCGCCCCGATCCGCGCCAGCCGGCTGAAAAAGGAAAACCCCGCCCGAGAGGAAAGGACCGCTGCATGGACAGCCCGCTCCGCCTGATCCCCGCTGACCCGCTCGACAAGCTCGCGCGAACGCTCGAGGCACTGCTCGTCGTCTCGTCGGCACCGCTTTCGGTCGAGGAGCTCGCCGCGGCGGCGGACGACGGTCCGGAGCGGGTGGAAGATGCGCTGCGTCTCGTCGCGGACCGGTTCGCGGAGGAGCGGAGCGGAATCGTGCTCGAGCACGTCGCCGGAGGCTGGGCTTTCCGTGCCGGTCGAGAAGAGGCGGTCGCATGCGCGCGCCTGTTCGAGCGCCCGGCGCAGCGGAACCTCTCGCAGGCGGGGCTCGAGACCCTCGCCATCGTCGCGTACACCGGTCCGTGCTCGCGGCCGGACATCGCGCGGATCCGCGGCGTGGCCGCCGACTCCGCAGTCGCGAACCTCCTGGAACGGGGCCTGATCGCGGAGGCGGGTCGCGACAACGCCGCCGGCGGAGCGATCCGCTACCGCACGACACCGCTCTTCGAGCGTGTCTTCGGGCTCGACAGTCTCTCAGAGCTTCCTCGCCTCGACGACGTCGGCGCCGACGCGGCCGAGATCCGCGACCGCCTGCACGCTGTCGCCGAGAGACGCAGCGCCTAGAGCTTCTTGATGATGTCCTCCGCCTCCTCGCGCGTGAACGCGCGGAGGGTCTCAGTCTGCTCGGCACCGTGGTGGGCCAGCCGGGTGATGATCTCGAGCGCCGTTTCGTCGTCCGGCGCCTCGAACACCTCGACGACGTCGTAGCGGCCGAACGTCACCCACACTCCGACGAGCTTTCCGCCGGCCTCCTCGATCTCCCGCTCGCCGTCCTCGATCCGGTCACGCCAGGCAGGGAGGCCCATGCGCCCCTGCGACGTCCAGCGCATGAGCGAGATGTAGTGCGGCACGCCCGTATCTTCTCAGGATGCGATTGAACGCGTTCCTCGCGAGGGCAGGGGTGGCCTCGCGCCGACGTGCCGACGATCTGATCAAGGCCGGCCGCGTCACCGTCAACGGCGAGCCGGGGCAGCTCAACACCGTGGTCGGCACGCGCGACCGCGTCGAGGTCGACGGGGAGGAGGTGTCGCGGCAGCGGCTTCGCTACGTCCTCCTCCACAAGCCGGCCGGCGTGGTCACGACCGCGCGCGACCCGCAGGGACGCCCGACGGTCGTCGAGCTCGTCCCTGCGGAGCCGCGGGTCGTCCCGGTCGGGCGGCTCGACGTGGACACGACAGGAGCGCTCCTTCTCACGAACGACGGCCAGCTCGCCCACAGGCTCGCTCACCCGCGCTACGGCGTCGAGAAGACGTACGTCGCCGAGGTCGAGGGAGACCCGGACGAGGAGGCGCTACAACGCCTACGCGACGGCGTCGAGCTCGACGACGGCCTCACCGCGCCCGCCCGAGCGCGCCGTCGCGGCCGCGGCAGCGTCGAGCTCGTCCTCCACGAGGGACGAAAACACCAGGTCAAGCGGATGCTCGCCGCCGTCGGGTACCCCGTGACCCGACTCCACAGGAGCGGCTACGCGGGCTTGACGCTCGAAGGGCTCGAGCCCGGCGCGTGCCGGGAGCTCGAGCCCTCCGAGGTGGAACGGCTCAGGTCTAGCTTGCGAGCGCAGCCGCCTGGCTCTGGAGACTCTGTGCCTGGCTGAGCCAGCCTTGCACCTGAGCGCCGTCGAGCGGCTGGTTGGTGAAGGTCGCCGCGTCGAGTGCACCCTTGATCTGCGCCGCGAGCGCGTCACGCTGGGATGTGAGGGACTGGATCTGCCCCTCGATCGAGTTGTAGGTCGAATCGCCCGCGTCGTTCGATGCGAGTGCGGTCGTCGACGCCTTGAGCGTGTTCATCGCGAATGTGCCGAACGGCGCGTTTAGCTGCTTGTACGCGTCGGCCAGCTGGTTGAAGCCCGCGAGGTTCTTCTTCACCGCCGACGGAATCGCGTAGCCCGTGAGGTCGCCGTCGAGCAGGCGACCGTCGTGGCTGTAGTCGTCCTGCAGGCCGACGAGCGACAGAATCGTCGGCCGCAGGTCGGTGTGATCCGTCCAGGTCGTGTCGTCGGTCGCACTCTGGTCGACACCGGGACCGACCATGCCGATCCAGGTCGAGGCGATTTCGTCCTGGATGTCGCCGTGGTTCCAGGCGAAGCTCTGGTTCGTCCGCGCCGGGATGAACGCACAGGCGTCCGGTGTGGCGCACGTGGCGGGTGTCGAGCCGCCGGTCGCGAAGAAGAACCAGTTCGGATCCGCGAACGGCGTGAACGTCGGTGTTCGGAACGGATCCGCCGTGACCATGTGCAAGGTCTTCATCTCGGTGTGGTCGGCGAGGCCCACCATGATGTTGTTCTGGACCTGGCCGGTGTACGGGTTCAGCCAGCTCAGCTGCGCTGTCTCCCGTTCGAGGTTCCGGACAATCGGGTCTGTCTGGTCGCGGAGTGGCTGCGCAGCCGTCCCGTTCACGTAGACGGTCGGCGCGTCGTCGGAGTGCACCGAGAACAGGGTCGAGTCTCCGAACTGCGTATAGATCATTCGCCGGAGGTC